>JBAIXS010000316.1:0-8269 GCA_037916395.1 Candidatus Sulfobium mesophilum | reverse complement strand
TAGGTCTGCGCAAAATAACCCGGAAATTGAGAGGCCGCAAATGCGCTATAGACACCGATCAAAAAACAAGCTCCGATCACTAGGACAAGAATTTTTCTGCCCATAAATCTTTTCTCCTTTCGCTCATCTTAAAAGCTCTCTGGTTTATAATTACTGCTCAGACGTTAATGGAAAATGGGGCTAACTCTTCCATCTTACCTCACCGATATTATGGGCGCAACCGGGTTTACTCTGATTTTTTTGTAGTTCATTCTCCTACAAATTGGGCTTGACAATATATGCAAATATTGATATGTTTTTATATAAGCATAGAATTGGAAAAAGGAGGGGAAATGTTTTCATCAGGAAACAGGCTGGAGATTCTAAAGATTATCGCCCACCCGGTCAGGGTAAAGATCCTCGAAGAACTGCGCAAAGGCGTAAAGTGCGTAAGCGATTTTGAGGACTTCCTCGATATACCTCAGCCCAATGTCTCCCAGCATCTCACCCTTATGCGGCGATACGGGTTGATAGATTTCTTTATTGATGGAAGACTCAAATGTTATTTTCTTGTTGATCCGATAATACCCGACCTTATTGATTTGATCCAAAAAGAATATAAAGAGACACTTCCCGCACCGGCCTGTTGTCCTGTTACAAAAAAAGGGAAGTATCCCGGCACAAGGAAGCAGGGCGCATCATTGGGAGATAGCGTCCGATGAAGATCACGCTTTATTTCAACGACCCGCCCGGCAGGAGGTGAACAAACATCTCTTCCGTGTTCACGGAACTTTCCGAAAAATACCCCCTCAACATTGAAATCATAAAGAAATCCCAAATGCCCTTCGCTGACCGGAGGCTGGTAAATGAATTTCCTTCGGTTGCGATTAGCGACAACGTTGTATTTAAGGGCCGCGACATATCTATTGATGAGTTTAAAGCGGCTATTATTGAGCATACGGGCAGGACCGAACATCTGCCGTAAAGGAGGAGACTGTGCAGAAGGAAATAGTCATGTTTATGTCAACCACTCCGTACAGCTTTGAAAACACACACACAATGCTTAAGATTGCAGACGCAGCATTAAAAAAAGGACAGAAGGCAAGACTGGTTGCATCCGGCGACGGGGTCTTCTCCATAGTCAAAGGCCAAGTCCCTCAATCGCTTTCAGCCCTTGAAGATCTTGTAGGAAGGGGGCTCAAAGTTGATATATGAACCGGCTGCATGAAGACCCGCGGTCTTGCGGGCGAGGATTCGATTGAAGGCGGGGAGATGAGCTCACTAAAGGGTCTGTTCAATGTCATAAAGCAGGAACCTGTATTTATCAATATGGGCGTATAGGAGGATCCATGGCAACGCTAGGCATAATATTGAGAAAAGCCCCTTACGGCTCTGTTGACGCACCCGAGGCGGTCCGTCATGCTCTTGGCGGTATCAATGACGACGTGTCGGTCAACATGATCCTTATAGGCAGCGGAGTCAATGCTGCGCGACGAAACCAGGACGTCTCAGGGACAGACTACCTCAGTGTCGAAGATGGCATCAGGGATTGCATTGATATGGGCGTCGCTGTTTTTGCAGAGGGCAAGTCTCTTGACGACGAGCACATCTCAGAAACAGACCTGATCGAAGGTGTTCAGCGTGCAGGTTTCGGCAAGATAGGCGAGATTCTGAAAATCTCAGGCACCGTAATGATTTTTTGAGAAGGAGATCAAAGATGCTGATCATAATAAAGAGTTCTCCTGATACACCTGAAGCCAGGCAGGCGCTCGATCTTGCAAAATCGATGAATGCAGGCATATGCCTTCTGCAAAACGGCGTTTACCTTGCTGTTAAGGAAAAAAGCAAGGACATTACAGGCTTTGTATATGCCCTTTCCGAAGACATGACGCTTCGCGGACTGACGCCGGCAGGCAACGTAAAGAGCATAGATTATGAGGAGCTGATAGATATTATGAACGGAAGCGAAAAGGTCATGGGAATGTTCTGACCAGTCGCTAATAAATATTAAAAAGTAACGGGGAGGCAAAAAAATGAAGAAGATAGTCGTTTTGGGAGGATCATTCGGCGGCCTTACCGCAGCCTTCGAGGTGAAGAGGCTGCTGGGTAAAGAGGCTGACGTGACTGTCGTCAGTAATGACGACAGGTTCGTATTTCTTCCTTCGCTGCCCTGGCTGATCATGGGATGGAGAAGACCCGAGGACATTACCCTCAATGTTTCGGATATTCTTAAACGCAAGGGCATTCAATTCATCCACGAGGCTGCAATAGAAGTCGATCCTGAGACGTCGAAGGTGAAGACAAAAACAAAAGAAATCGCCTATGATTATCTCGTTATTTCTACCGGCCCCTTCCTTTCGTTCGATGAAATCCCTGGCCTCGGCCCGGACAAAGGCTATACAGACTGCACCTTCGACCTCAAGGATGCGATAAAAACAGGTCAGACCTGGCGCAAGATCATCGAAACCCCGGGCCCGGTCGTAATCGGATCAGCGCAGATGGTGAGCTGCTTCGGACCGTCTTACGAGCTTGCGTTTGAGATGGATGCAGAACTCAGGCGCATGAAAATGCGGCATAAAGTGCCGATTATCTATCTCACATCAGAGCCGTATCTCGGACATATGGGAGTAGGCGGGCTCGGCAATTCGAGAAGGTTTTTCGAAGACGAATTTGCCGAACGTGATATCAAATCAATTGTGAGTCAGGCAATTGAGGAGGTCACCCCCGCAGAGATCAGGCTCAAAGACGGCACAAAGATACCGTTCAGACTAGCCATGATAGCACCTCCTTTTAAAGGTGTTCCATCCGTTGCTCCTTTGGGCAACCCACGCGGGTTCATCCCCGTAGACGGAAGGTACAGGCATACGAAGCATAAAAATATTTTTGCTATCGGCGTAGCTATGGCAATTGCACCGCCTGAGCAGACACCGGTGCCCACCGGGGTCCCCAAGACAGGCTTCATGACCGTAAAGATGGCAAAGACAGCCGCTGCCGCGATCTTCTCTGATGTCAGGGGGACAACTCCTCCTGCGGAAAGCCAGTTAGATGTCATGTGCATTATGGACATGGGGAGCACAGCCGCTTTCATGAAAGCAGTTCCAGTCCTTCCCCCAAGGCAGGAGACTGTAACGAAAAAGGGGATATGGGCCAGATGGCTGAAGGTCGGCTTCGAAAAATACTTTCTCTGGAAGATGAAAAACGGGATGAGCAATCTGCCGTAGCTAAGAGAGTGAGCGCTCTGAGGGATATCAGGTCTTATGGTCTACAGAAATATCTTCAGGATCTTCAGAAAAGGGTTATCTTTTAGCCGGTCTATATAACAGAGCTTGGCAGGGTGTTTGACCACATCCGTGAAGGTCGGATAGATGTGGATCACCTCGTAAAGCTTGTGAAAGGGGATGCCGAGGGACCTGGCAACCTGTGCCTCGTGAATTAGTTCTCCTGCATGAGCGCCCAATATATGCGCGCCGGCAAGCCTGCCGCGATAGCATATGAATTTGGACATCCCTGCATCCGCCGCATCCGTCTTTCCCCTGTCAATCCCGCTATATTCCTGCCGGTAGACCCTGATTCTTTCTCCGTACCTCTCTCTCGCTGCCTCTTCAGTGAGCCCGGTTCGTGCAAGTTCGGGGTCCGTAAACGTACACCATGCGGCGTTTCCGTAATCAACCTCAGCATGAAACGGCAGGAAGGCATTCCTGACGGCAACCTTGGCCTGATACTCGGCCATGTGACTGAACCGGTAAGGACCCACGACATCTCCGCAGGCGTATATATTGGGCGCAGATGTTCTGAGTCTCCGGTCGGTTGTTATCCCGCTATGCGTATATTTTACCCCCGCATTTTCAAGCCCAAGCCCCTCGATGTTAGGCCTTCTGCCAGCTGCGATCAGCATCGCTTCGGCCCGCAAGGTCATTGAGGTCGTCCCGTCTCCCATAGCGAGGGCAATACCGCCGCCTTCCGACGTCACCGCCACGGTTCTGCAGCCGGTATGCAGTCGTATTCCACCTTCCCTCATCTTTAACGAAAGGAGGTCCACCAGTTCAGTGTCCTCATTGTCGAGGATCCTGCCGTGCTCATGAACAAGGTCGATGCTTACGCCAAGGCTGTTAAAGGCAGAAGCAATCTCCGCGCCGACCGGCCCTCCCCCAATTATGATCATTGACGAAGGAAGTCGTTCGATGCCGAATATAGTCTCATTGGTAAAGAAAGATACGGAATCGATCCCCCTGATATTTGGAATGTACGGTGAAGACCCTGTGGCAATCATGAAATTCCTGGAGCTTCGGGTCTTGTCCCCTATTGAAATGTGATGATTATCCTTAAATGACGGCTCTCCAAAAAGAATTTCAATGCCAAGACCGCCGATTACCTCAGGAGAATGTCCGCGGTAGACCTCCTCTACCACAGACCTCACACGGGCCATGACATTATCAGTCCTGACTACCGGCGATCCTTCAATGTCCAGACCATGCCTTTGTGCATTTCTGATAAGCGCTGCTGCCCGGGCTGCGCTGATCAACGTCTTGCTCGGCACGCAGCCATAAAGCGTGCATTCGCCCCCCAAACGTCCCTTTTCTACAAGGGCCACTCTCTTGCCGAGCCCGCGAGCGAACTTTGCTGAAACCAGCCCGGCAGCCCCGCCCCCGATGACTATCAGGTCATAATCAAAACGGCCCATTCAGGCAATTATACTACTTTCGGGTTCCCTCGATAAGCAGGTAGACATCATGTTTGAGGAACCTTGTGGCGGTTACCTGCAGTTCACCGGACTCCTCAACGTGCCTCAGGGTTTCCCGATCAAACCCTGCGCCGTATACCTTTTTTACAAAAGGCGCAAAGAAGTTCTGGCGCGCCCTTATCGCACTGTTCTTTGAGTGGATCATCTCAACCAGCCGAAATCTGCCGCCCGGCTTTAATATCCTCGAAAATTCTGAGATGGCCAGATGCTGCAATTCCGCCGGAATCACACAGCACAAAAAAGTCGCAACAACCCAGTCGTATTGGCCCGTAGGGACTGACGCCATGCGGCAGGCGTCTTCGCAGAGAAAACGAACGCTGCACCTCGCACTCCGCGCCCTGACCATAGCATGCCGCAGCATGGAGGGACTGAAGTCGACCGCCGTGAGATTGACTTCGTCGGAATAGTATCGCAGATTTCTGCCTGTTCCCACGCCCGCCTCTATCACCTCGCCCCGGATATCATCCACAAGACCAGGCCTCCAGTGCCTGTACTGCAGCTCCCACGGAAAGTCCAGGATGTCGTATACATAGGCGGTGAGTTTATATTTATTCAGATTAGCCTTATTTTTTTCATGAACAGCCGGTGCGCTGGAATCCATCTTTCCTTCGCTGCTTGTGCCCAACAGCTCATCCTGATACGCACGTCGGCTCATGAGACCGGTCTTTTCTTTTCTCCAAGGACCTTGGAGCAGGCGCCTTCCAGAAGTCACGTGCCTGTCAACCCGGACAAGATCATTGCACCTGATGCAATATAGGCAACAGGCTCGTAAAAGAAGAGTCCGGTCATGATGACCGCACCCATGATAACCCTGCTTAGGCTAACTGCTTTCATGGTTCCCTCCCTCGTTAAGTTCAGTTCTTTGGTTACCAGATAATTCCCCCAAGACAAGGACAGTCCCGTCATTCGCCTCCTCGCCCGGGTTCTGCCGGCTCTCCACTTGCATGGATATCGCTTACTTTTTATTAGCACGATCAGAATTTTTATGTCAAGGTAAAGCCATAATTATTAAGGTATCGGTCAGGCACCGTCATAGTCCGCTCAATTGGAAGCGGCGAGGCGCTCTTTCTGTTATAATGTTGCAACCATTATTTGCGGGAGGAGGCAACGATGTCCATCAGACTTACGGAACTTGCAAGCTGCGCGGGTTGAGCTTCAAAATTCAGTCCTTCGGACCTGTCCCAGGTTCTGGGTCAGCTGCCAGAAATAACCGATAGGAATGTCCTTGTCGGCACTGCCAACGCAGACGATGCGGGAGTCTACAAGATCAGCGACGAGGTCGCGATCGTCCTGACGACCGATTTTTTCACACCTATCGTCGACGATCCGTACTGGTTCGGCGCCATTGCCGCTGCCAATGCACTTTCGGACGTATGGGCGATGGGCGGAAAAGCTGTAACCGCGCTGAACATTGCAATGTTTCCGAGTCAACCCGCCTTTTTCCCTACGCTTCACAGGGTAATGCAGGGGGGGATAGACAAGATGGCAGAAGCCGGAGTGCCCATAATCGGCGGGCATACCATAAGGGACAAGGAACCCAAATTCGGCTATACCGTCATGGGCACTATCCATCCGGACAAGATCCTGGATAACTCCAAAGCGAAGCCGGGCGATGCCCTGATCCTTACCAAGAAAATCGGGACCGGCATCGTATCTACCGGAATAAAGGCCGGGATATGCAGCAACACTGTCGTTGAAGAGCTGACTCTTTCGATGGCGGCATTGAATAGACGGGCCAGTGAAATCATGATCGAAGTCGGGGTCAGTACGGCAACCGACATTACCGGGTTCGGCCTTATAGGGCACCTGCACGAAGTACTCCGTGCAAGTAAATGCAGGGCCCATATCCGTACAAGCCTCGTGCCTTTTTTTGCTGAAGCTGTCAGACTGGCTGAGAAAGATATCGCTCCTGGCGGCACACGCGAAAACCTCAAAAATTATGCCTCCTCTGTGACATGGGCAAATGACGTTCCTGATTATGAAAAGGTTCTCCTCAATGACGCCCAGACTTCCGGAGGGCTCCTGATCTTTGTGCCTGCAGGGAGAAAAGAAAAACTGATAACGGCCCTTCAGGAAGAAGGGTTGTTGGCCGCCTATATCGGAGATGTGCTGGCAGGGGAGGTAAGGGACAACACCGAGATTCTAGTGGCAAAGTAGCATGCACTCCGCATTATATCCTTTCCTGCTGGCAGCCGGTTCAATAGTCGGTTTCTTTTCAGGCCTGCTGGGAATCGGCGGGGGCATTCTTATGTTTCCGCTTCTTCTTTATGTTCCGCCATTACTGGGACTTGACCCTGTGGGGGTCAAAAACATCACAGGCCTCACGATGATACAGGGCTTCTTCGCGTCCCTTTCTGCCATGTTCTTCTATCATAAGCACAGCCTTGTAAACAAGCCTCTTGTACTTACGCTTGGGCTTTCACTTTTCTCGTCTTCTCTTGCCGGCTCCTTTCTCTCAAAGATAGTACCCGACAAACCGCTTTTGCTCATATTCGGGGCTCTCGCCTTTACCGCCTCGGTGATGATGCTCATCCCCAGAAGTTACAGAAAAGACGAGATGACCGAAGACCAGGTTGTCTTTCATAAGCCCACGGCAATCGTCATAGGGATTTCTATAGGATTTCTGATAGGGATGGTGGGACAGGGGGGAGCCTTTATTATAATCCCCATTCTCTTATATGTCCTGAAAATACCCCTGCGGGTGGCGCTGGGAAGCACACTCGCGATCGGGCTGTTCTCTTCGTCCGCGGGACTCGTTGGAAAGGTCGCTACCGGCCAGGTGCCTTTTCATATGGCAGCAGCACTTCTTGCCGGGGCCATGCCCTCAGCCCGGTTCGGCGGCTTTGTTGGAAAAAAGACAAAGACGCAATATCTCAGGTGGCTTCTTGCAGCAATCATCATCGGGACAGCGGTAAAGATATGGATGGACATTTTCAAGTAGAAAGACTAAAAAGGTGCCCTCAGCTTTTGCGTGAGGGCTGCATCAGATGCACATAGTTATCAGAAAATCCCTCCTAACCTCCCTTTGCTAAAGGGAGGATTACTTCTCTTTGACAAAGAGGGGCGAGGGGAGATTTTTTTGTCAAATGTCCCCAATGACCCTCGTTTCGGCATGTCCCAACCGAATTTTATCAAAGCTGTAAAACTGGCAAATCCCGCGACCTACTATAAAGAGGTTGTGGTCCCGGCTGATATCAATCTCACCTTCTAACAGCCGACACCGGAGATTTAGAAAAACCCTACGGCTTCTTGGTGCCTTCCCTCGCGATTGCGATCTTGCCTGTCCTGACGAATTCCTTGATCCCCATAGGTTTAAGAAGTTCCACGAGCGCCGCTATCTTCTTTTCGTCTCCGGTGATCTCGATCGTATAGGTCTTTTGACTCGAATCAATCACCCTGCCCCTGAATATCTCGGCAAGCCGCAAAACCTCTGCTTTGTCCTCCTGCCTCGGGGCGACTTTGATGAGGACCATCTCCCGCTCGACATGGTCCAGCTCGGTCATGTCCACAACCTTGATCACGTCGATAAGTTTGTTTAATTGTTTTGTT
>JBAIXS010000315.1:0-2115 GCA_037916395.1 Candidatus Sulfobium mesophilum | reverse complement strand
CCCCGAATTGATGGACACTACAAAGAGTTTGTATTATTGGACAGGAGGTCCGTCAATGAAGGAGAGCAAGAGAGGACGTTACTTCACGGATGAGTTTAAGCGGAACGCGGTGCAGATGGTGCTTGAGAAGGGGATACCGGTACGGAAGGTTGCCCGGGATCTTGATATTCATCCTAACCTGCTACACCAGTGGAGGAGGAAGTACCTCGATAATGGGAGCGATGCTTTTGTAGGGAAAGGCCATCTCAAGCCTCAGGACGCGGAACTGAAGCAACTTCAGAGGGAACTGGAAGAGGTGAAAGAAGAGAGGGACATTTTAAAAAAAGCTTTGGCCGTGTTCTCCAGACAAAGCAGATGAAATACCGGTTTATGGAAGAGTACCGGGATACGTTTACGCTCAAGAGGATGAGTAAAGCCTTGCGGATCTCCAGGAGCGGTTATTATCAGTGGAGGAAACGGCTGCCGAGTACCCGAGAGAAGAATAATGAGCACCTCCTGGAGCAAATAAGAGAGGTTTACAACAGTCGCAGGAGAGTCTATGGGAGCCCGAGAATCACGGCGGAAATCAATAGTAAGGGGATACGTTGTGGGAAGAACCGGATTGCTAGGATCATGAAAGCCAACCGCATCCGGGCGGAGATAAAGAGGGGTTTCAGGAGGACCACCGATTCCAAGCACAGCTATGCCTTGGCTGCCAACCTGCTGATTCATCGAAGCCAAACAGAGCGCTTATGGGTGTCCGATATAACCTTCATACCTACCCGCGAGGGATGGCTCTATGTATCCGCGATAATGAACGTGGAGTCCAGAAAAATTATCGGTCTATCCATGAGCAATCGGCTCAGCGAAGAACTGACCGCTGCCGCACTGAAGCAAGCGGTAGCTCGGCAGAAACCTCCTGAAGGACTGATTCATCATTCCGATCGAGGCAGGCAGTATGCAAGTTATGCATATCAAGCTCTTCTTCGGAAATACGGGATCACGCCGAGCATGAGCAGAAGTGGCAACTGCTATGACAATGCCTACATGGAATCGTTTTTTGGCAGCCTGAAGAGGGAATTAGTATATGGCGAGCGGTACCACACGCGAGAGGAAGCACGATTAAGCATATTCGAGTACATCGAAGTGTTTTATAATCGTATCAGAAGGCATTCGGCATTGGGGTATAGGAGCCCTGAACAGTATGAGCTCCTAACAGAAACTTAACTGCGTGTCCATTTTTTCGGGGAAAGACCACGGTGTACTCCTTGATATTGTGCGGTAGCGAAATGGTGTTTGGTATCAGTCAAAGTCAAAAAAAAGCTGAGACTGGGTTGGGCAGAGAACTAAGGGGTTAGTGGTCATCTTGCCTTTTCTTTTCGGTTTTGTCCTCCACGTTGCATAATAGTAGATGACTTTATTAACGACTTTCTGCTCAGAAGAGCTTGCACCGACGGATTTGTTCTTCGTTTTCCAGGACGATAGATTACTGATCAATCAGTCGGCTGGCACAATTAAAGTTCCATGCCGGGCAGAGATAGAACAACTACAACTGAGCCTAAAGACGATAAACCATGTGGGCGAACTCGGCGGTATTTCCTGCTACGCTGCTGAAACAGACCAGGGATGTGAAGCTGAGGGAAACTCGTTTCAGACACTGCGTTCTCTATTCGGACAGCTGGATGAAAACCTTTTCTCCTTAGCGGGACGGGCTTTTCAAATCATTCACTGGGAGCGGACTAACCAATTCTGCGGCAGATGCGGCAATCCTACTGAACCGAAAGACGACGAACGGGCCAGAGTGTGTACGCATTGCAGGCTTGTCGTTTACCCGCACATTTCTCCGGCAATCATTGTCGCCGTCACAAAGGGCAGCGAAATTCTCCTTGCCAACTCGCGTCGTTTTCATGCGACCCTATTCAGTGTCCTTGCCGGCTTCGTTGAACCGGGTGAAACCCTGGAAGAGGCAGTGGAGCGGGAGGTAAAAGAAGAGGTGGGAATAGAGGTCAGGAATATACGATATTTCGGCAGCCAGCCCTGGCCGTTTCCCAATTCCCTGATGCTCGCCTTTACCGCTGAATATGCAGGAGGGGACATAAGAATCGATGAAAGAGAAATTTCCGAGGCGCACTGGTT
>JBAIXS010000314.1:0-3397 GCA_037916395.1 Candidatus Sulfobium mesophilum | reverse complement strand
CAATAGGGTATCGATGCAAAAACCAGCGCTGTTTTCGCAAGGTAGAAAGGACACCATCTTTGTTTGATAAGCTGAGGTCATCTGTACTGTTTCGGAGGACTGTTGCACCTGGAGGGCAATAAGATATCGACCGTTAACATCCTGCCTTTCTTGCAAACAGGACATAGGGTGACATCAACACCGCAGATTCTTAATAAGTGCTCCTGCCAGGTCTCCTCTTTTTTTTCTTTGAGCGTAGTGTGCACATTTAAAAGCCGCTGGCACAAAGCGATATTGTCTTTTCTGCTTCTGTTTGCCAGAAGTCCGAAGTGTCTGATCCTGACATAACGATCAGGCAAGACATGAAGGAGGAATCTTCTGATGAACTCATCGGCCTTGAGAGTCATGACTTTTTGTTTGTCACCATCGGCGTAATCCCTCCAGCGGAAAGACACCTCTGCATTATTGAAACTAAGGATACGGTTATTGCTGATGGCGATCCTGTGGGTATATCTTCCGAGATACTGCAAAACCCCCTCGGCGCCGTCAAAGGGAGGCTTACAGTAGACGACCCATTTCTTGAGATAAAGCCGTCTTCTGAAGACCTCAAAGTCAGCGGGAGCTTGTAGATGGCCGATGCCGCCGGGGAAGATCAGCTCTGCAAAGCTATCTTTTAGGTAATCGAGGAACTTACCTCTGAACAGTATGGACATCACTTTGACGGGAATGAAAAATCCTTTTCTGGAGGACACCCAATTGGTTTCTGATAAACCGCCTCCGGTAACAACACAGTGTAGGTGAGGATGGTCCATCAAATTTTGTCCCCAGGTATGGAGAATCGCAATGAAGCCGATTCTTGCTCCCAGGTGTTTAGGATTACCGGCAAGCTCAATGAGCGTTTCTGATGCCGACCGGAACAGGAGGTTATATATGACCCTCTGGTTCATAATGCCAAGAGGATTCAGCTCAGAGGGGATTGTAAAGACAACGTGGAAGTACTGAATGGGCAGAAGGTCTTCATTGCGGGCCTCGATCCACTTCTCTTTTTGCAGAGTCTGACACTTGGGGCAGTGCCGGTTCCGACAGGAGTTGTAAGATATCTCGATATGGCCGCAGCTGTCGCACCTGTCCTTATGCCCTCCCAACACTGAAGTCCTGCATACCTCCACGGCACGCATGCCCCGCAGATGATTGAGCGGCAGGGCGTGGGCGCTTCTATACGCTGTGCCGTGTTGACGAAATATATCCGCCAGCTCGACGCCGTGAGACGTCCGCACCAAAGATACTTCTAAAGCTCTTCGGGTATACTATCGAGGGGACTGCAGACCTGAGCCAGGTTCATCTTGCTGACGTGCAGATAGACGGTCGTGGTTGTGGGAGACCTGTGACCCAGCAGCAGCTGTACGTGGTGAAGGCTAGTCCCCGCTTCAATCAAATGGGTGGCAAAGCTATGTCTTAGGGTATGCACGCTTGCCGGTTTTGTTATACCTGCGCGCTCTTTGGCCTCGATAAAGATATTTCGTATCGACGTATAACACATAGAGGTGCCCTCTTTTTGTCCTTCGAATAGCCATTGCTTCGGACGATACTGACGCCAGTATTGCCTCAACAGCACAAGGGCGGTTTGCGACAGGATGCTATAACGGTCCTTCCTGCCCTTGCCCTGTTGCACACGCACCATCATCCGCTTGCTGTCTATGTCGGTCACTCTAAGCTTTGCCGCTTCGCTTACTCTCAGCCCTGCAGAATAAGTGATCGTCAGAAGCGCCCGGTGCTTAAGATTCTCCGTGACAGCGAGCATCTTTTTGACCTCGGCAAGGTCCAGCACTACCGGCAGCGTTTTCTTGGCCTTTGGGTATCGGATCTTCTCTACTACTTCTTCACGATTTAGGGTTGTCTTATACAAAAACTTGATCCCCGCCACATAGCATCTGTACGTCCCTCTTGATAACTTCCTGCTCTGAAGCATATGAACCAGATAATCCTTTACTTCCTTCTCCCCCAGCTCCTCAAGCGGTTTGTCAAAATAATCCGCCATGAGACCAACCTCTCTGAAATATTTCTTCTGTGTCCTGTCGGTGATGCCTTTCAACTGAAGGTCCTTCATCATCTGCTCTCTTAATGCGTCCATACTGAAACCTCCTCAAAACAATATCCATCGACTCATGCCGACGGTACGTCAAAAGGAGATTGTAAAAAGACCACGATTGTTCAACAAGGAGGGAAAGGCAAAAAACCTCAGCAACACAGACAAAGCCTTATCTATACTGAAGCCTCAACGACTCGTTACCACCGCGCCGCGGTTTAGTTCTCCTGTTTAAAACCCTTTACTATTCCGACAGGTCAAAAATTGCGGACTTTATGTCGTAATAAGCATTTTACAGCAATAGCCAGCTTAGGGATCCGACCGCTAAAGTCAGGGATGCTTATTTTGTATACTTTATTTCTTACCCTGCTCCATTTTCATCGCGACGATATTCTTGATCTTCGGAAACAGAGAGGCCATCGCCGGGTATGCTCCTCCACGGGCAACTGCAGCCTCTTGATCCTTCTTATAGACTTCTTGGATACTCTTCATCATATCATCGACGAAGCTGGCAATATAAGCGTCCCTGTTCGCACCCTTCACTCTTAACCTCCCAAAGATAACCTTAGTATTGTTGTCGACAAAAAATATGCGTGCTCTTTCCTTGTTACTTCGCAGTATTACAGCAGAAAACTGAAGTTTAACAATCTCCCCTTTTTCGTTGATAATATCCAGCTCGACCTCTTTGAGGAGCTTTGGCTTACCTCCTACTTCCTGGGGCTTCTCTTCCCTCAAAAATCTCCACGGTGCAAATGCGGGGTATCGAGCCTCCAGTTCGCCCGTCAATTGCTTGTACTCTTGAGTATCATAATGCCCTATAAGATTAAGGACATGGGCCTGGTCATCCAAAACGGCTGCCTTCAGGTTTTCATCCCACTTTTTACTCTGTCTGATACGGCTGGCCTCATCAGCAGGTGTACTCAGATAGGGGAGTATGTTTTCCCTGTATCTTATAATTTCAGACAAATTGGTTCCCATGAGGCGATTCTTTCCGATACTGCGCGGTGCAGAAAATTCGAGGTACAGGTTATCGTCAGTATTGATTATACCACCGCTGCTGTATGCCTTTGCGCCTTCATTCCCCATCACGAAATAACTCAGAAAGTCCTCAGCCGATCCCATCTTGACCCGTTGTAAATCTTGCAGGATTTCCGGCACCATGATCCGCCGTTCTAATTCCTCTTCATCTAGGATGATGGGTGAGTTGCTGCCAACCAGCACAGCGTCGTAATGCGCAAGCCATACCAGTGTGTAAGCAAAGTTTTTCCTGAATGTTCTGACAACGGACTTGAGGTCTTGGCTAGTGAGTTCGTAGATAGGCAACCATTGGCA
>JBAIXS010000313.1:0-21037 GCA_037916395.1 Candidatus Sulfobium mesophilum | reverse complement strand
GGATGGTTGAAGAGGACATAGCAGAGGCGCAGAAGGCCGGGATCAACGGGGTTCCGGCATATGTAATGGAAGACGGGACTCTGAAGCAGGGGTTGTTCTAGTCCACACTATTCATTCATTAATAAAGGGGGGCTGTATCGTCGCTCATTCTCGCTTCGCTCCGAGGCAATTTCTCGCCTCGCCTGCGGCGGGCAATGCGAGAAATTGAAGCCGCTCAAATACAGTCCCCCCTTTACATTCTCATAACGAGACAAAAAGTTTATGAATAATGTAGGCCCGTCGTATCACGCTGGAGAACCGCACATTAAAAGAGGAGACCTCGCCTAACTATTCCTGAATTTCATACAAGAAGAGACAGAATAAGGGCGGGGTATGGTGTTTGAGCGGTTTCTTTTGCCGATATACCGGCAGTATATTTTTCTGGGATCATGAGGCAAAAGCCTCGGAACGAAGTGAGAATGAGCGAAAATACTATATCCCGCCTTCTCGCTCCACAGTTTATGAATAACGCAGGCTGAATCCGTGTTGACGAGCCGAATTAGTTATCGGATGCGCAAAAACGAAATTGACTCTATATGGAAGGTATTGGGAAAAAAATCTATCTGACGCACGGACTGCAGGTCGTATTTTTCCTTCAATTTTTTCAGGTCCCTCGCAAGCGTCGCGGGGTTGCACGATACATACACAATCATAGTGGAAGCATTATCCAGGATCTTTTTTGCCACCTCGGAGGTCAACCCGGGCCTCGGAGGGTCCAGGACGATAACGTCGAATTTCCTGTTAAATCTGTATTTCTCGGACGACGACTTCACAATCTTGCAATTCTTTACTCCGTTTAATTCAAGGTTCCTCTTTCCGTCTTCCACCGCGTATGAATTTTCTTCCACAGCAACCACCTCCGCGCCAAGGGCTGCCGCGGGAAGCGAAAAATTGCCCGCTCCGGCATAGAGGTCAAGGACATGTTTCCCCTCCAGAGGGCCAATCCTCTCCGTCATAAACCGGACAACCTTTTTATTCAGCTCCCAGTGCGCCTGAAAAAAAGACCACGGCGAAACAGTATATCTCAGACCATTCAGGTCAAATCCGGTGTAAGCTCCGCCATAGGCGATCGAATCATTGTATGCGATACCTGAAAGGCCTATCCCGACAAAATCTTCGAATAACGAGCCGTCATAGCCCCTTCCTTTAAGAAGGGCAACAGGCGTGTCGCCCGCAGCGACATGAATATCGCTCAGGTTGTGGACGGAGCACTTTTCCCTGATCCTCCGCAGGAGCCTGTTGATCTCACCATTCATAAGAGGGCATTCATCAAATGTTATTACATCCCTTGAAGACTCTCTGAAAAAACCTATGTCGCCGGTCCTTGAGACCTTGAATTGCGCCTTCTGCCTGTAATGCCAGGCTACCCCCAACAGCGGCTCTCCAAGGCCGGTCTCAATCTTGCCCAGCCTCGTCAGGCTGTCACGGAGCACCTCGTCCTTCAGCGCTACCTGTCTTTCATAACGGATATGCTGCAGCTGGCAGCCGCCGCACCTGCCGAAGACCGGGCATGGAGGTTCAACCCTGTCTGCGGACGGTTCTACCACATTCACAACAAAACCGATCGAATAGTCCCTTTTCTTTTCCTGTATTTCAACATCAACGACCTCCCCGGGGATTGCGCCTTTGATCAGTATCACCTTGTCGTCCCTTGCTATCGAATATCCTCCGTAAGCCGGAGTCAGGGACTGAAGTATCTTCCCCATTCCTACTCCTTTTCGGCCAGCTTCTTGATTGTGGCCTTCAGTTCGGTCAGGTCAGCTGACTTCACTATGTATGCCTCGGACGCCCAGACCGCAAAATCGTCCCTGTAGTCATAGGCAGTTGACATAATAACAGGGAGGCGCGGCCTCTTCTCTTTCATCTGACGGAGCAGTTTGATGCCGTCCACGTCCGGCAGCAGTATGTCCAGCGTTACAAGGTCGGGGGCTTCGCGCTCAAATTGTTCCATCGCCTCCTGTCCGCTCGAAGCTGTTACAATAAGGTAACCTTCTTCTTCGAGCTCTTCTTTGTACAGCCTGAGGATGTTCTGGTCATCGTCAACAATCAGAATCTTCATTTCTATTCCTCCTTGATTGGTATAAAGACCCTAAAGACACTCCCTTTGCCGACCTCGCTTTCGACTTCGATCGTGCCGTTGTGTTCCTGTATTATCCTGTGCGTAATTGCAAGTCCGAGACCTGTCCCGGAAGGCTTCGTCGTATAAAAGGGGTTGAAGATGAAAGGGCGTTCCTCTTCCCGGATTCCTCCGCCCGTATCTCTGACCTCCACGACCGCATTGCGGTCCTTCGCATATGTATAGACATATATCTCGCCGCTGCCCGAGATAGACTGAACCGCGTTTGACAGTATATTGACGAAAGCCTCCTTGACCCTGTTTGGGTCGACAAAAACTCCGGCATGCAGCCTGAAGTCCTTTACAACCGAAATCCTTTTGTCGTCGAGCCCCGATCCCATCAGTCTGACCACGTCATCCACAAGCGCATTCAGATCGACTCTTTCTTTTGTAAGCCTGACCTCCTTGACGAAGCCGAGGATCTCCTTGAGAATGTCCTCGAGCCTCTCCACCTCTTTCACGATGATACCGGCATATTCCCTGAGGTTGCCGTCGAGTTTCTTTTCAAGCCGCTTCGCAAACCCGCCTACGGAGACAAGCGGGTTCCTTATTTCGTGGGCCACCTTCGCCGCCACCTCCCCCAGGGCCGCCATCTTCTCCGCCATGACCAGCTTCTCACGCAGGCTCTTGAGCTCGCTGATGTCCCTCACTACATGAACAGAACCGATGAACTCGCCGGTCAGATCAAAGATAGGTGAACTGGAGCTAAGAACCGTCCCCCCCATAAGCGGATCGTCGAATTCCCCGATTTCAGCCTTCTTTGTACTTACCGTTTTGTGGTGCGGACATTTTTCATAGGGCCTGTCCATCCCGTGGAAGACCTCATAACACTTCCTGCCTATTATCTCCGACGGAGGCAGCCCCAGCTTGTTACAGACCGCCCTGTTGACGCTCCTTATCTCGTATTCCTTGCTGTTAAAGTAGACCATGTCGGACATCGACTCGAAGATATTTTCCAGCTGCTGTTCGGTCATCTTCACCTGTTCGAAGAGACGCGCGTTCTCGATGGCCGCTGCAACATGATTGGAGAAACTCGCAAGGAATTTCATGTCCTCATTGGTTATCTGTTTGCCGTTGAAGTAGTTGTCCACCCAAATTATCCCTATCACCTTGTCCCTGGATATCAGCGGGACCGCCGCATAAGCCTGCGTGCCCAGCTGCTGTATAAGTATCGTGTCGACAAGCGCTTCCTCCCTGACGTTGGCCACATTATAGGACGTCTTTTCCCTCACGGCCCTAGCCAGAATGGTATCCTCATTCAGCGGGATCTCAATCCCCGCAGTCAGTCTGTCGAGAAAAGAGTCGCTTTTGAGAGGACCGGAAAGAACGTCCTGCATGATGTCATCCAGGGTCTTCTTCTGCAGCGATAGTTCGCTCCATATCTTCCATGCCTCCTCCGGACTCCCCGGACCAACGCCCATCGCGCCTTTTAGGACGTTTTTCGCTTCATCCACCAGAAAGAGTATCGCCCTGTTGAACCCCATGCCGTCGCTCATCGTGACCGCCACGAGCACCATGCGCAGGAGTTTGTCGAGTTCAAGCGTGCCCCTCATAGCGGAGCTTATGAAGAATAATCTCGAAAGTTCCTGGTTGCGCCTTATAAGCTCTTTCTCCACGCTCTTCTTTTCGGATATGTCCCTCGCTATGCCGCTTATTCCTATGATTTCTCCCGCGGCGTCCTTTACCGGCGACAACGTAAGGCTCACCTCTATAATCGTTCCGTCCTTTTTCTTCCTGAGTGTTTCGATGTCTTTGACAAGCTCACCCTTTTTTATCTTCTCGATATTCTCCCGCTCTCTGTCGAGAAGGAAATCAGGGACAAAAGGCATGAACTTTCCCATCGCTTCGGCTTCTGTAAACCCGAAAGTCTTCTCGGCTCCCTGGTTCCAGGAGGTGATTATCCCCCCGAGGTCGGTGGTGACTATGGCATCGGCGGAGTGGCTTATTATACTTTCGGTATATTCCTTGGTCTGGATGACCTCACGGTAGAGGCTTAGGGTTTCCTCCTGGTAAAGCACGCGTTCCGTGATATCCTGGACGAAAACGACGCACTCGCTTATTATTCCCTGCTCGTCTTTTATAGGATATGCAGTCAGCTCAGCGTAGTTTACCCCTCTTGACTGCATTATCGAGTTTATCTCCCCTGTCTCGAAGGTGGACTTCGCCGCACAATGAGGACATATGCCTATCTTTTCGTGAAAGATATCCAGACTGCTGTGGCCGACAAGCATCTCGGGCCGCATGCCCACCCAGTCCTCGATGTACTTATTGACGGAAACGATCGTAAAATCCCTGTTTAGTGTGATGAGGCCGCCCTGAACGCTGTCGAAAAGCACGTCAAGCCGTTTCTTTGCGTCCCTGGCTTCCTGTTCCATACGCACTTCATGCTCGTATGCCTTTGACTTGTCTATGGCTATAGCCGATATCGAGGCAAAACCCTCTACAGTATTCATGTCATCAGCAGTAAAAGGCACGGCATTGCCGTCCAAGTCGAGCTTGTCATAAAGTCCGAGGGTGCCTATAACCTCATCCCCCACCTTAAGGGGAACGCAAATGACAGATTTCGCGTCTGGAATCTGGACCTTCATTTCAGGAGGCAAGCTGGTGGCGTCCTCCACGAGCAAGGGAGACCCGTTTTCCGCCACCTGCCCGGCAAGCCCTTCCCCCACCCTAAGCTCCAACTCATTTTCTTCTCCCGCCGGAAGTCCAAAAAGTGACTTAACCTTCAGCTTGTTATTTTCGAGAAGCCGTATGATGCAAACCCTTGAAGAGAGTACCCTGGAGATTTCTTCCGCCATCTTTTTCAGCAAGTCTTCAAGATCAAGCAGGGATGTCACCGCCCGGCTCATGTCATACAGCACGGTCAACTTCTGCAGTTGTTTTTTAGTAGAAAGATGAAGTTCAGCGTTCCTTATTACCGACCCTACAGTATGGGCCAGGATTTTAAGCATGCTGATCTCGCCATCGGTAAAAACATGAGGGGACTTTTTCCTGATAAGCAGAAGGCCCGAGACCCTATGATCGCGGATGATAGGGACTGCAACCCCCGACCGGTAGCCCCTTCGAAAGACCGGATCAGGTTCCCCTTGAGCGGCAGAATCATCAGCAACTACATGACTCAGCGTACTCATAACCTCTTCCGCCATCCCCTCCGCCGCGGGCAGGCAGGCGATGTCGCCATCCGTCTTTCCTCCGGCTTCGAAGCAGAAAGAATTTTGCTCCGGCCTGAACATGTAAACGCCGCAGCCATCATAATCGAGCTTGTTGGCAATCGTCTCGCTGATCATCTCAAGAGCGTACTTGAGATCAAGCGTCGTACCAGCAATCTTGGTTACTTCCAGAAGAAGTTCCGTCTCGGCAAGCCTCCTGCCTATCTGATGGGTTGACGATTCGAGGTCCTCAATCATGCTGTCGAACCTTTCAGAGACAGTGCCGAACTCGTCCCGGCGCGACGCATGTATCCTGTACGAAAGTTCGCCCTGGCCTATCTTTTCAGTTGCCTTCAGCAGCTCATTGAAAGGATCGGTTATCATCCTTCTTATGCGCAGGATGAGAAATATGGCTATCAGCGAGCTGCAGACAATAAGCGCGGTGTGGTAATAGATCATCTCTTTTCTCAACTGAGCGCCTTTCGTGACGACATTGAGGACAGTATCGACCGACCGCTGCTGCATCTGATCGATCTTCGTAACCATGTCAATCGTCTCTGTTTCAATATCCTGAAGATTCTGGGCAACTCGGGGGTCCCCGATGGGTTGCCCACTCTTCATGATGTTGTCGGCCTGCCCCAGCACCAGCTGTAATTCCTGTCCGATCTCCTCAACTTTCTCCCTGTCATTTAGAGTCTTCCTGAGGTTTTCAAAACTCTTGTTCAACTCCGCCAGTCTGCTGCGGTAGACTCCCTGAAACCGGGGGTTCCCGGTCAGGCCCCAGTTCTTGACAGCTTCGGAAAACTCCGCTATTTTGCGGTCGAATTCATTGTAAAGTTTGTTTCTTTCACTCACCGGCAGAAGCTCGCTCACCGTGTTGCTCATCCTGTCGAAGATCAGCACGGTCCCGGCAGCAAAGAGGGCGATCAGGATAAGAAACGCCGAGAGAACGAATGGCAATTTAACTCTAAGATTCATCCCGCACCCTCTTTATAGCCTTTTCATAAAGTCCGAGATATGCATCAGCCGGTTTTTCCCAGGAAAAATCCTCACTCATTCCCTCGCGCATCAGCCGGGCCAGCCTCCTCTTGTCTACGAAGACACAGGCGGCCCTCTTAGCCGCGCCCTTTAAGGCAGAAGAAGTGTAATCTTCAAAGATGAATCCAGTTCCCCTGGCGGCGAGATGATCATAATCACATACCGTATCGGCAAGCCCCCCCGTCCTTCTTACGACAGGCACTGCACCGTATTTAAGAGCGATCAGTTGCCCGAGTCCGCACGGCTCATAGCGCGAGGGCATAAGGAAAAAATCGCTGCCCGCATAGATAAGACGGGCCAGCTTCTCTTCAAACCCGGTCCTGACGAATACGCGTCCCGGCTTACGGGCCGATATGTCCGTCAAGAGGTTCTGATAATAGGCATCCCCGCTTCCCAAAAATACAACATTTATGCCCATAGAAGTGAGATCCTCGACCGACTCTGCCATCAGCTCGATGCCTTTCTGTTCCGAAAACCTGCTCACGACACCGAAAATAGGAGCCTTCTCGTTTGAGATACCGGCTTCCTTAATTAGTGCCTTTCTGCAATGCTTCCTGCCGTCCAGGCTGTCAGGGCCGTATTTTTGGGGCAATGCTGCGTCTCCGGCAGGGTCCCATTCGCCATAATCTATGCCGTTTAGAATCCCGTAAAGATCTTCCTTCCGTTTCCTCATTACGCCTTCCAATCCGAAGGCGAATTCGCTTTCAAGAATTTCACGTGCGTAAGTTTCACTGACAGTAGTAAGCAAATCAGCATATATCAGTCCTGCCTTCATGAAATTCATTCTGCCGTAAAACTCTATCCCCTCAGGAGTGAAATAGTCCTTTCCAATGCCGGTATACTTTAGGTCAGACGCGGCAAAAATCCCCTGATAACCCAGATTATGGATCGTATAAACTGTCGCCGTGCTTTCAAAAGACCTCCGGTAAAGACCGCCGAGATAAAGGGGGAGCATGCCCGTCTGCCAGTCATTACAGTGTATGACGTCAGGGCGGATGTCCATGGCAAGACAGACCTCGAGCACCGCCCTTGAAAAAAAGGAGAACCTCAACGCGTTGTCCGGATAATCACCTTCGGAAGGTCCGTAAAGTTCCTCCCTGCCGAATAGACTTTCACACTCTATGAAATAAGCATTCGGAACAGGAGATCTGTCGGAAATCCAGATATCCCCTTCTATGGCCGTATCGCCCATCCAAAGACGTATGCTTTTCCCGGCGGGTTCGGGGGTAAATTTATCTCTTATCGACCTGTAAAGCGGCAGGATCAGCGACGCATCGAGATCGCGTCTGCGGAACTCCTTTACAAGCGCCCCGGCAACATCTCCCAGCCCTCCGGTTTTTACGTATGGCACGGCCTCGGGAGTCGCAATCAGTATCCTCATCTCAAACCCACCGCTAAATTTTTGCCTCGCGCATAAACTTGGCGGATTCCTCAGGGGGGGTGGGATTGATATAAAAACCGGATCCCCATTCGAATCCAGCTATCTTGGTGAGTTTCGGCATCAGTTCTATGTGCCAGTGATAGTGCTCGTTTATCTCATCGTAAAAAGGGGATGTGTGAATGACAAAATTATAAGGTGGTGTGTCAAGGATCCGGTCCATCTGTCTGAGAATCCTCTGGAGTATCTCGGCAAGATCGGCGAAACTCTTGTCCGACGGCGCAAACATTGACTGGTGTCTTTTCGGCAGAATCCATGTCTCAAAGGGAGACCTGGGGGCAAAAGGAGATATTGCGACATATCCGGCATTTTCATAAATGACTCTTTTGCCGTCTTCCAGTTCCTGGTTGATAACATCGCAGAATATGCACCGCTCCTTAAAATCGTAATGCCGGCGGGCTGAATCGAGCTCCTCCTTAACCAGCGCCGGGACAATCGGAAGCGCTATCAGCTGGGTGTGAGAATGCTCCAGGGTAGCGCCTGCGACCTCGCCTTCATTTTTGAAAATGAGGACATACTTAAAGCGCTGGTCCTTCTTCAGGTCCGTCAACCGCAGGTGGCACGCCCATAGAACGTCTTCAACCGTCTTTCTCGGCATAGTCGAAAGGGAAAGGTTATGGTCGGGCGTCTCGACGATGACTTCATGCGCGCCCACGCCGTTCATTTTGTCGAAGATGCCTTCGCCCGTCTTTCCGAGATCGCCATAAATTTGAAGAGCCGGAAATTTGTTCGGCATAACCCTCAGGCTCCACCCCGGGGAGTTCGGCTGCAATCCGGGAGGTCTGAAGGCCATAATCTCCGGAGGCGTAGTGTATTCATTACCGGTGCAAAACGGACAGAATCCCCCCTTTTTTCTCTGTGACGGCGAGACAAAGTCAGTGGGCCTTTTCCCCCTCTCGACCGAAATGATTACCCATCTTCCGACAATAGGGTCTTTTCTTAATTCAGGCATATAACCTCCGTCGCGAAACCGAAATAGGGATTGTTGAACCCGGCACGAAAACCTTGTGAATCTAACTTTTTGCTATTATATCACAATACTCTATAATTACTTATGGAGCCTATCTTCCGTTGCAGGCTGCTAAACGACGTTTTTGGAGACCCTGCCCTATTTATCAGGATACTAAGGGAGAAACGCGCTCTGCAATTCGATCTGGGGGACATCAGCGGACTCACCCCCTCCGAGATTTACAAGATCACCGATGTCTTCGTTACCCATACCCACATCGACCACTTTATAGGGTTCGACGCCCTTCTGAGGGCAGTTCTGAGACGTAAGATCCCCATTAATATTTACGGCCCCGCCAACATCACGCGCTGCGTCGCAGGCAAACTAAAAGGATACACGTGGAACCTCATCAGGGATTATCCGACCGAGATAAACGTCTTTGCATATGACGGCAGGTCCCTGGCGCGGTCTGTATTTAAGGCGGAAAACAGTTTTAAAAGAGAGGACATTACGGTTAGTGCATCGGACGGAAGACTTCTTGCGGATGACCTGTTTACAGTAAAAACAGCAAAGCTTTCACACGGCACCCCCTGTCTTGCGTATTCCATCGAAGAAGAAACCCATATAAACATCGACAAAGACCGTTTAATCAGGAAAGGGCTGAAGATAGGCCCGTGGCTTGGCGTATTCAAAAAAGCCTTAAGAAGAAATGCCCCGGCTGACAGCACCTTAGAAATATCGGGAAAACATTACCGCATGGACAGCCTGTGGGATATCGCAAAAATCACCGATGGGCAAAAAATTACTTTCGCAACCGATTTTGCAATAACGGCAAAAAACATCGAACGCCTTGCGGAGCTGGCAAAGGGTTCGGACGTCTTTTATTGCGAGGCCTACTTTCTTGAAAAAGACAGACAGAGGGCAAAGCAGAGGTTTCATATCACCGCAAAGACATGCGGCCTTATCGCCAGGAAGGCCGGGGCAAAGAAACTAATTGTGTCTCATATCTCGCCCAGGCACATCGACTGCCCTGATTTGGTTGTCAAAGAGGCTATGGAGGCGTTTGAAGGGTGAGGGAAAAAGTAAATTTCTCGCAGCAAGATAAGAAAGCCGGCGGCTGATTTCAGGCATGACATGCCTTGGGCTTAGAGTTGCGCGAGCACTTTTTTGTACTATTCCCTGGCGAATGTTTTAGGCTTCCCCATGCCTTATGGGGCTTGCACACTACATTCTGCACTACGGGACTCTCTAACACACAGTGTTTCCTCGACCTCTAAGCCCAAGGCAAACCTCTTTTTCTTCCCGGCGTATCTGAATGGGTTCCGACGCCGTTCCACTTATGTTGTGCCTCCACCCTCCATCCCTATCAGTGCTTATACCGCCTCCTTTCCATCTCACTGTCAATATTCATATCCTATTACTGATTAGAGTTTGCGCCTTCATGCCTGGAACATCAATCCTACCTGAGTAGGAGATGAAACTCTTTCACGACTCTGCAGAAAACGGTGGTCAGACCTGCCGGGCGAAGCATTCAAAAACGCACAGGCGGCAAGCTGAAAGCCAGGCCTTTTCCTGAACTCCCCGACGGTTCAGTAACGCACTATTACAAAAGCCTGTATATCATCTCGTTGTCACTGTAATCTATCGGAACATCGATAATGACCGGCGCTGTCTTCGATAAGGCGTCCCTGAGGACTTCCTCAAACTGATTCGAAGACTGCAATCTGATGCCGACGGCTCCGAAGCTCTCGGCGAGCTTTACAAAATCAGGGTTGGAAAAGTCCACACCGAAAGAAGTCCCGAATTTCTTCTCCGACTTCCATTTGATCAGGTTATAGCCGTTGTCGTTGAAAATTACGACCACTATATTGAGCCCGAGTCTGCATGCCGTCTCGAGGTCCTGCAGATTCATAAGGAAGCCGCCGTCTCCGCAGAGCGCTACGATGTTATGTTCGGGATAGAGGAGTTTTGCGGTAATTGCCGAAGGCAGCGCAAATCCCATTGAGGCAAAACCATTAGAGAGGATGAAGGTGTTGTTGCGGTAAACGGGATAGAATTTCGCCGCCCAAAACTTGCAGGACCCCACATCGGATATCAGGATATCGTAAGGTCCCAGCACTTTCCTCATTCCGTAGATTATCCGCGGCGGCCGCGGAGGCCAGGAATCGACCGCACCCTCCCTCTCGAATTCCTCGACGAACTCCCGTCTTGCCGAAACAAGAAGTTCACATGTCTTGTTCGTGCTCAACACCCCCTGCAAAAGTTCGAGGGTCTCCATAATGTCGGAGATTATCTCGACTTCCGGCACATAATGCAGATCGACCTCGCTGGTGGTAAAATCGATGTGGATTATTTTTTTATCGAGCTTGGAGTTCCAGTATTTCGGGCTGTATTCTACCAGGTCGTAGCCTATTGCGACGATGAGGTCAGCCTTCGAGAAAATATCCGCTATCTGTCTGTCCTCTGCGAGCCCGAGCGTCCCGACACACGAGCGGCTTTCAGCCGATATCCCCCCTTTGCCCATAAAGGTCGTCACAACAGGCATGCAAAAGAGTTCGGCGAATGCCCGGAGACGGTTGCCGACGGCCTTCCTGACAACTCCGTGGCCCGCGAGTATGAGCGGGAAACTGGCCTGTTCGATAAGATCTGCAGCCCTTCTTAAGGACTGTCTGTCCGGTGAACTCCTTCTCGGGCGTATGGGTTCTATCATCGTCCGGTACATTTCGCCGACCTCCATGGCAGCCACGTTTTCAGGAAGCTCAAGATGCACCGAACCCGGCTTTTCCGTGGCGGCAACCTTGAAGGCCTTACGCACCATTTCAGGTATTACATCGGGGGATTCTATCCTTCCGTTCCACTTGGTCACGCTTTTGTACATCTCGACAATATTTATGTACTGATGCGATTCCTTGTGTATCCTCTTGAGATCGGCCTGTCCTGTTATGGCAACCAGCGGGGACTTGTCCAGAAACGCATCAGCCACTCCGGTTAGAAGGTTGGTCGCACCCGGACCCAAAGTGGAGATACAGACGCCCGGCTTGCCCGTAAGACGGCCGTAGGCATCCGCCATAAACGCGGCAGCCTGCTCATGTCTGGTCAGGATGAACCGGATTGAAGAAGTCCTCAGTGATTCCATGAGGTCAAGCGTTTCTTCACCCGGCACGCCGAATATATAATCGACTCCTTCATTCTCAAGGCATTTTACGAGAAGATCGGACGCCTTCATACGCTCACTCCCTTACCACAACGGTTTTTATATTCACAAATTCCTTCAGCCCGTAATGAGACAGCTCTCTGCCGACACCGGATTTCTTTATTCCTCCAAAGGGGAGTCTGGGGTCTGACTTTACCATGTCATTTATGGCTATACATCCGGCCTCAATCCTTTCAGCAACCCTTTGGGCGCGTTCAATGTCCCGGCCCCAAATCGCAGCTCCGAGACCGTACTGCGTGTCATTTGCCACACTGACTGCTTCATCCTCGCTTTTCACACTAATGACCGGAGCTATGGGGCCGAACACCTCCTCGGTCAATAGCTTCATATTCCTGTTGGGATTAAATACGACGCAGGGGGGGAAGAAGAAACCTTTTTTGAAGGAATGCTCCAGCTGAAAGATTTCGGCGCCCTTCGCCCTTGCATCCCGGATCTGCTCACCGAGGGATTCAAGAATGTCTTGCCTGGCTACCGGCCCGATATCAGTAGTTTCGTCCATAGGATCGCCTATCTTGAGCTCCTTAAAGCGTCCCAGGAAAACTTCTTTGAATGCCTCAAAAACTTTTTCAACAACGATGATGCGCTTGGCCGCGATGCAGCTCTGGCCGGTATTTATCATCCGGGCGTTTACGGCCATCCTCCCCGCTTTTTCAATATCGGCGTCATCTAGGACAATGAACGGGTCTGATCCGCCAAGTTCAAGAACAAGTTTCTTGATCTTCCTTCCGGCGAAGGTCCCGACCTGCTCTCCAGCCTGATTACTGCCGGTCAAAGATACCGCATCGACCTTGTCCTCATCGATCAGTCTCAGAGCGTCCTGTGCCCGTATCAGAAATGTCGCGAAGATGTTTTCAGGGAAACCGGCCTTCGAAAAAGCCTCCTCAATTGCCAGAGCAGACATGGGGACATTCGAGGCATGTTTCAGCGCCACAACGTTTCCGGCAGTTACCGCCGGGATGCCGAAGCGCAGTGCCTGCCAGAAAGGGAAATTCCATGGCATGACAGCAAGCACGATTCCAAGTGGCTGAAACAGGACATAGCTTCTCCTTGCCTCGGTCCTGATCTCTTCGGGCTGCAGAAACCCTTCGCCTTTATCGGCATAATAATCACAGAGCACGGCACATTTCTCGATCTCAGCTATAGCCTCTCTTATGGGTTTGCCCATTTCATGTGTCATGATCCCGGCATACCTGCGCTTCTCAGCTCTCAGGTGATCTCCCAATCTCCTTACATAAGCAGTCCGCCGCGAAACAGGGCTGTCCTTCCACTTCAGGAATGCTCGTCGCGATTTGACGATTTCTCCCTCGACATCTTGGTGCGTCATGAGGTCAAATTCTTTCGTGACCTCTTCGGTAAAAGGATTAATGGATTGTATCTTCATACCCTCTCCGTTTGTCTGGTTAAGCCGCTCTTACTATTAACTTCATTCGGCCGCACGCAGTCATCTTTCCTTCCATTATATCTTATAAATAAGACAGACAAGATTTGGATAGGAGGGAATTAAAGAGAGGCAAGGTGTGCCGCAAATTCGCTTCCCCCTTTGGCACAGGGGGAATAAAGGGGATTATTTTTAAAAAAAATATTTAAAAAATCTCCCATTGTCCCTCTTTTTCAAGGAGGAGGAACGAGAATGCCAGCATTTGTTACAGGCAGAGGGTAGTATCAGCCTTTTCGCTGCCAAAAAGCGCAAAAAGTGTATGTGCAACACAACATAAAAAAACATAAAATTATCTCAAATTATCTCTTGACGAACGGGCGCCATAGAGTTAGAATGAAATTAGAGATAGAGCTTGCGTTACCCCGGACGGGTAAACCAGAGGATCAAGCCACTGGGTTAGGGAGCGGGAGTTAGATGTGGTGAGCATGCCTCGCAAGAGGAAGCCTAAAGCATCTATCGAAGCACCCATTTTAAAAAGAGCTCAGGGGTTTCCCGAACTGGGGTATCGCAATTAGCAACCTGGAGCCATACTAAGGACGGTTTAAGCCTTGCCGAAGCATTAAACGTAAGGCAAAGTCCTTGTATGGTTCTATAATTTTGCGGGCTAGCGGCCCCCTTCTTTTCCCTCCACCCTGATAAAGACGCTCTTGCCTGCCACTATGGATAGCCTGTTTATCTCTTTAAGCGCGGCAAGGACATTTTTTTCCTTAGCCTTGTGGGTAAGAACGACAAGCGGCACTGCCTTACCCTCATGTCTGCCCTTTTGGATCACAGAAACGATACTTATATTATATTTGCCGAGGATGCCGGAGATTTTTGATAATACCCCGGGCTTGTCGATAGCTGAAAATCTGAAATAATACATGGACTGTACATCGTCCATTTTCATAAGATTCTTGACCTTGCGGGACGGCTCAAGCGAAATCCTGCCTACGGAATTGGTAACGATATTTCTTGCTATTTCCGCAATATCGCTTACGACTGCGCTGCCGGTGGGCATATCACCGGCGCCTCTGCCGTAATAAAGGGTCGACCCGACTGCGTCTCCTTCGACATAGACCGCGTTGTATACGCCGTCCACCTTTGAAATAAGATATTCCTCCGGCACCATGGTTGGATGTACCCTCAGTTCGACCTTGCCCTCCGACTCTTTGGCTATTGCGAGAAGCTTAAGCTTATAACCAAGTTCTCTGGCGAATTCGATATCCATAGGAGAAATCCAGGATATTCCCTCCCGGTAGACGTCCTTGATGCTGAACCTCGGACCGTATGAAAGAGAGGCAAGGATTGCAAGCTTATGCGCAGAGTCTATCCCTTCTATGTCGTATGTGGGGTCAGCCTCCGCGTAGCCCAGTTTCTGGGCTTCCTTAAGGACCTCCGAGAATTCCGCTTTTTCCTCGGTCATCTTTGTTAGGATATAGTTTGTCGTTCCGTTAATGATGCCGTAAACAGCCCTTATCCTGTTGGCGACCAATCCCTCCCTGATGACCTTTACAATAGGTATGCCGCCTGCAACCGAGGCCTCAAACCCAAGCTCGACTTTTTGTCTGCCTGCCGCCTTGAATATCTCGGCCCCGTGCGTGGCCAAAAGGGCCTTATTGGCGGTAACGACATGCTTGCCTTTGGCGATTGCCTTAAGGATCATGTCCTTCGCGACCGTTGTGCCGCCGATGAGTTCGACTACGATATGAATGTCGGGGTCGCCGAGAAGTTCTTCCGCATTTGCAGTTAGAATTCCCTTAGGCAGCCTGATCCCCCTGTCCCTTTTGATATCAAGGTCGGCTATCCTTCTTAAGTTGATGTCGATTCCAGTTCTCTCCCTGAGGATGTCCCTGTTGTTCAGCAGAATGCTGGCCGTGCCCGTCCCGACTGTTCCGAAGCCTATAATCCCAACGTTTATCATCTGTTCAAAACCCTCTTTATTCCGGCCGTAGCCTGTCTTATTCGGTGTTCGTTTTCGACAAGGGCAAACCTTACAAAATTGTCTCCCCCCTCTCCAAACCCAATACCCGGAGAAACGGCTACGCCGCCTTTCCTGATGAGGAGTTTGCAGAACTCCAGAGATCCCATTTTTCGAAAAGACTCAGGTATCTCAGCCCAGGCAAACATAGTCGCTCTGGGCGGCTCTATTGTCCAGCCAGCCTGTCTAAGCCCCTTCATAAGAATATTCCTTCTTCGCTCGTAAACAGTCCGAATATCCTCAACGCAGTCCTGCTGCCCGCGCAGGGCCACTATGCTTGCTATCTGGATGGGCTGGAACATGCCATAATCAAGATAGCTCTTTATTTTTATAAGCGCCCCCACGATCTCTTTGTTCCCGCAGCAGAATCCCACTCTCCATCCGGCCATCGAATAGCTCTTTGTAAGAGAGAAAAATTCCACGCCCACGTCTCTTGCGCCCGGGACCTGCAAAAAACTCGGAGCCTTATAGTCGTCATAGACCAGATCGGCATAAGCCAGGTCATGAAGCACGATTATTCTGTTTTCTTTGGCAAAATCAACAACCTTTTTGAAAAAACCGAGACCGTCCACAACCTGTGTTGTCGGATTATGGGGGAAGTTCATTATCAGCATCTTCGGCCTCGGCCATGCGGTCTTGTATGCCTTCTCCACCTCTTCGAAAAAGTCTATCCCGGCGCCTATAGGAACGGTCCTTATCTCGCCCCCTGCGATAATCACGCTATAAGGATGTATCGGGTACGCCGGAGTGGGAGTCAGGACCACGTCTCCCGGACCGACCGTGGCCAGGACAAGATGCGAAAGTCCCTCCTTGGACCCTATGGTTACTACCGCCTCGGATTCCGGATCAAGGTCCACGTCGTATCTTCTTTTGTACCACTCGCATATCGCTATCCTGAGTTGTGTAATCCCTTTCGAGGCGGAATAACGATGGTTTTTGGGTTTCCTGGCTGCATCTATCAATTTATCAACAATATGCCTGGGAGTCGCTCCGTCAGGATTGCCCATGCCCAGGTCGATGATATCTTCTCCTTTTCGCCTGGCCTCCATCTTGAGGTTATTCACTGTGGCAAACACATATGGGGGCAGTCTTTTGATCCTGCTGAATTCAAACATTGGGTTGTCTCTCCTCTCAAAAAAGCCGGACACTAAAGACCGGCAGCCGGGCCGAACATTTCCGCGGCATTCATGGAGCTCCTGACCAGAGGGCCGGAAGCCACGAAGCTGAAGCCCATTTCGAGTGCCTTCAATCTCAGTTGAGCAAAGACCTCAGGGTGAATGTATTCTACCACAGGGAGATTGTTCCTCGTGGGCCTCAGATACTGCCCTATCGTAACTACATCACAGCCTGCCTCTCTGAGTTCCTTCAAAAGCTCAAGGACCTCTGTCTGCTCTTCACCGAGTCCGAGCATGAAACCCGATTTAATGATGGCATCAGGAGCAATTGCTCTGGCATTCTTCAGCACAGACAGTGAACGCCTGAATACAGCCTGCGGCCGGACGGTGGGATAAAGCCTTTCGATAGTCTCGACGTTATGATTGAAGACATCCGGACCAGCTTCAAGCACAGTCCTGAGCGAACCGAGATCACCCTGGAAATCAGGTGTCAGCACTTCTATCCTGGCCGCAGGCAGCCTTTTCCTGACTGCCGATATCGTCCTGGCAAAATGACCGGCGCCACCGTCGGGAAGGTCGTCCCTTGTCACGGAAGTGATTACCACATATTTCAGCCCTATCTCTTCCGCCGCATTTGCCACGTTGTCAGGTTCGTTTTCGTCAAGCGGGCCGGGTGCCGATGAACTCACCGAGCAGAAGCCGCAGTTTCTGGTACAGTTGGGGCCAAGTATCAGGAAAGTGGCGGTCGGCTTCGAAAAACATTCCCGGCTATTAGGACACCTCGCCTCTTCACAGACTGTTGTAATGCCGTGTTTCCTAAGAATAAGCTTTGTTTCATGCCGGTCTGCGCGGCATTGGGTGCGTATCCACTCAGGCAGCCTCATCGTTTAAAAATAAATAAATCGCCGGACTTTGTCAAATCAGGCGGGAGACCAGAATCCATCATCAAATGTGCGCAGGACCTTCTAACCCATATTATTCACACGTGAAGAAGGAGACCATCTTTTCGCTCATTCTCGCTCCGCTCCGAGGCAATTTCTCGCCTCGCCTGCGGCGGACAATACGAGAAATTGAAGTCGCTCAAAGACAGTCTCCCCCTTCCTATGTTCAATAGGTAAATAAGTTTGTTAATAGTCCAAGCTAATCGTAACCCACTTTATTCATCAATGTCTGCAGAGTACAATGAAAGGACATAGTGTTTGAGCGGCTTTATTTTCCTGATATTCATACATTATGTATATGATGATGCAGAGGGAAAATTCCTCGGAGGTCGAAGACCGAGAATGAGCGAAAATACTATGTCCTTTCGCCCTTTCATGATTTTTATTTTGTATAAATTAGCTGGGCTCGCACATATCGGACTTCCTGACAGCGAATTGCAGGAGAAAAATCAAAGGCCCGTCTCATGCGACAAACTCATAAGACGGGCCTTTAAAAAAAAGTCAATGAATATTCAGATTAGATTTTTGTTACGTTTATCGCCTTCGGTCCTTTCGCACCTTCCTCAATGTCGAATTTAACCCTTTGTCCCTCTGCAAGGGTCTTGAAACCCTCGCCCGCGATTGAAGAGTAATGGACAAAGATATCCTGGCCGTTGTCCTGCTGGATAAAGCCATACCCTTTCTTTTCATTAAACCACTTGATAGTACCTTCTACTGACATACTGCTTAATTCCTCCTTTTTCCCTTACAGGACGTACTGTTACCCGCCAAGACAGGTTATCATTTTATACCACGATGTTTTATTGTTGTCAAGATTATCTAGGGGGTCAAACTATCCCCGCCGCCTACAGCCATTTAACAAAAGGGGCTTTTTTCTGAGGGGGATCAGGGAATATCTTCGGATACCCAAGCACTATGGGACCAAAAATCTTCTCATCCTCCTTAAGGTCAAGCGCCTTTATGACCTCTTTATTCTCTGTAACCATAGACCCGAAACCGACCCAGCAGCTTCCCAGACCCAGTGAATATGCCGCAAGCATTATATTTTCACAGGCCAGAGGACAGGAATGGTCCGCATACCGCCCCGAACCAATGACGAAGATCACCGCAGGCGCGGAATAATAGATCGGGTCCTCTAACTCATCATAACGCTTCATGATCTGAGAATATCTTTCGGGATCGATTTCCCTAACGTTCTCGAGAATCTTTTTTGCGTTGGGCAGGGCCGCGGCGAGGAGCTTCTTTTTAAGGCCCTTGTCCTCGATAACAACAAACCTCCAGGGCTGACTGTTCATCGCTGAAGGGGCCTGATTGCCCGCGTCGATTATAACATTCAGGATGTCCCTTGGGACCGGCCTGTCCTGATATGATCTAACCGATCTCCTTTTTTTAATCGCCTCTATAATGGGGTTCATAGCTCCTCCTCCTCCAGCGGATACCGAAAGCCTAATTTAAAGATATTCATAATAACAGATGTCCGAACATGACCTGCAGAGCACCTTCCCTTCCTTATAAACCTCCCGCAGTTCCTGAACATATTCACCGCAGTCATCGCATTTGACCCGCCGGACCGACCTGCCGGGCATGTCCTCAGGATTCAATTTCACTCTTACCTCCATAACATCAAAAAGCTCCCGGTCGGGCATAATCTTGTACGCCTCTACCTGCGCCAAATATTTATTCTCTATCCAGGGAAAAAGCTCTTTGGCCTTCCGGCGCGATTCCTCCTTTGCAACTACCCTCGCTGCCCTGCCTGTTTTGAGATTCAGATAAGTGGCAGCCATCTTCCCGTAGTCCATGAACTTCATCGTCCTGCGCCCCAGGCTGCAGCCGGTCACTGACTGGATGGCATCTGTTACGCACCTGGCCATTTCCACAAAGACCATAATGCTCTTTCTGTCTTGTCCTTTAGGGTCTGCAATTCCAATTTCGGACAGTCCGAGCATCGACATCTTCACCCCGATAACCTGTCCTGGGCAGAGATGGCCGTGAACCTTTACCGACTCCTCAAGCAGTCCTTCAAAACGGCCGATCTGTCTAATATCCCTGACGGTCATAAATCAGTCTGGAAATGATTTGAGCGCATGCGGCACAGCATCCCTGTTTAGATCGAACATGTCAAGGCTTAGCATGGTCTCATCTTCATTATAAGAATAGGCGAGGTCGGCGCACAGCACACCGGGCAGGTTCATGATTTCACGAAGCTTCCGGATCTCCTCGTCCGTATCCTTTCCCTCCACGGTGACAATGATCCTGCCCTTTTCGTCAAGAAAATGAATTTCGCATAGGCCGGACGAATTCAGTCTTTCAACAACCCGGTTGAGATCTTCGGGCGCTGTCTTAACCACTATCCCTGAGATATTCATTCTGTCTTTACCCCTTCATTCAGAGAATCCAGCAAGTTTGAACTTGTCGTGCTCTTTTTGGATCTGAAGTCCGCCTTGAACTGGTTTTTGATAGGCTCGGGCAAATTCACCTGGGGAACATGGCACTCCAGACAGAAGTAGCGCTTGCCGTCAAGCTTGCCGCCGAGATTCTTTCCTGTATCCATATCGAAAAAGTGCGACTTCGGCATGGGCGTTGCCCCGATGCTCTCCGCGGGTTCGGGCATATGGCAGTTAAGGCAGGCATTATTCGTCTCCGCGAGGGGCAGCATGCCGGTCAGGTCATGAGGGATAAGAGGGGGGCTGTTTTCGAAAGCCCTCTTTATCCGCTTGCTCTTCCCCGGTTCGGCCTTTGAGTACTCTCCATGTTCAGGCTCGACCTTCTCCTCCTCATATATCGAGCCTTTTCTGATTCCGAATTCGTCCTCGCTCTTGTCCTTGTGCTTCTTCTCACCCGCAATCAGGGGCCCTGCGCCGATTGCCAATATTACCGCTATCGAAGCTGCCAGCAATCCTTGTCTCCATATGGCCTTCATGGAAGCCTCCTTTATAGGTTCACACATTACCGGTTTTATATTTTTCCGGAGAGAACCGGATCCCGAATTTCATCGCATCAAAATCGCAAACCTCTATGCACCGCCCGCAGTTGGTACACTCGCCGGAGAGCACGGCACCGCTTCTCTCCCCAACCATCGGCAGTACCTGTCGCTCCGGGCACGTCTCCAGGCATTTCATGCATAACGTGCATTTTCCGCTGGTGTGTCTAACCCGTATCAGACTGAAAGTCGTGATAAGCGAGTAAAACCCGCCAAGGGGACAAAGATGACCGCAGAACCCATGTTTCACCAGAAGAAAATCAAAGATAAATACCGAAAATACAATCAACCAGCCGATGCCCATCCCAAAGATTATCCCGCGATGAAGCATGGATATCGGGCTGATCCACTCAAACGCGGCAATTCCGGTTGCAAAGGAAACAGCAAGACTCAAGCCCATCGCCCAGTAACGCGAATTCCTGTTTAACGTAAAACTCTTCAGCGATGAATCAAGTCCTGTTTTTTCCCTCAGCCAATCAGCGGCATCCGTTACCAAGTTGAGCGGACATACCCAGCTGCAAAAAGCCCTGCCGGCAAATACCGCAAAAAAGAGTGCTACGACGAGGGCGCCGGTGATCGCTTCCCATGCCACAAGCTTTCCTGTTGCGAGTATCTGAAGTACAGCAAAAGGGTCCGTGAGCGATACAGTGTCAAAAAGCC
>JBAIXS010000312.1:0-5443 GCA_037916395.1 Candidatus Sulfobium mesophilum | reverse complement strand
AATAAGGACTACCACGGCCCCATAAGGCAGGGAGATTGTTCGGGCTGCCACAACACCCATGGGTCTGACTACTTCAGGATACTCAGGAAGAATTTCAATCCCGTGTTTTACGCTCCCTTCGAGCCTAAGAATTTTGATCTCTGCTTCAACTGCCACGAAAAAACAATGGTCCTGGATGCCAAAACAAAGACTTTGACAGGGTTCAGAAACGGAGATCAGAACCTGCACTTCGTCCATGTCAATAAGTCTGTAAAGGGGCGCACCTGCAGGGCCTGTCACGACGCCCACGCCACCAATAATCCAAGACATATAAGGAATGCGGTTCCCTTCGGTACATGGGACCTGCCGGTCGGTTTCAGCAAAACCGAAACCGGAGGTTCATGCCTGCCGGGATGCCACCAGAAGTTCTATTACGACAGAACAACGCCGGTTAAAAACAGACAGACAGTGGCGAAATCAAGCAACTAGAAAATGAAAATCATCATCTCATCCCTGACTGCTTTTTTATGTTGCATGATTTTTCTTTCATTCCCTCTGCAGTGTGCAGCAGATGAGGGAAAGGGAAAGGCGACGTCCTTCGAAGAGGCTGTCGCCCTTTTCGAACAGGGCAATACCGACAGGGCCATTGAAGTCATGAAGAAAGTTATTTCCGCAGATCCGCAGAATGCCGAGGCATATGACCGGCTCGGTTATTTTCTTCTGAAAAAGGCACAATTTGATGAATCTCTGAACGCCTTTGCCGCGGCGCTAAAGATAAATCCGGCATTGCGGACTTCCAAAACAGGCTCCGGACTTGCGTTATTTAAGAAAGGCGATTTGAAGGGAGCGGAAACGACGCTTACAGAAGCCCTTTCCCTTAACCCCTATCCTGCCTTCACACACTATGCCTTAGGGCTTGTTTACGAGAAGCTTACTGATTATGAAAAATCCGTCCGTCAGTTTAAGGAAGGAATCAAGACATTTAGGAGCGGCAAGAAATGAGACTGCTCATGGTGGAAAAAAGCATCAGGATCCTGAATTCCGTCATATTCATTCTGATAATCTGCCTCTCATTTGCCTGCACCGCAGATGCTCAGGCACTGCTTCAGACAGGGACAAAGGCGCCTGATTTTTCCCTCAAGGATATTGCCGGCAAAGTACACTCGCTCTCCATGTATTCGCAAAAGAAGGCCGTAGTAATAGTGTTCTGGTCGACGTGGAGTGCAAAATCCCCCAAGGCTTTAAAGAGATTCGATGAATTTTACAGGAAATATAAAGATAAAGGGATACAGGTCGTAGGCATAAATACGGAAAACCAGACGATTGCGGCAGAGGACATTGTGAACGTAAGCAGCATGGTAAAGAATTTGGATATCTCCTTCCCCATCCTGCTTGATCAGGGTCTGAGCACATTCCAAAGTTATAACACGATTGCGCTCCCCTCCACTGTAGTAGTTTCAGACGGCAAGATAACCCATGAGCTTGCCGGTCTTCCGCTTACGGCTACAGAGGGCTTGTTCGATGACCTGATGGTGCTTGCCGGTGACCCTCCGAAGAAAAAGATGGAGCCGACCTATAGGCCCCGATATGACGCCGTTGCAGACGCGAATCTGGGCAGAGGTTTTGTCAAGAAAAAACTTTACAGCATGGCCTATCCATTTTTCAAGAAATCGATAGAGAAAGACCCTAAATATATGCTTTCGTATGTTGAGCTCTCAAAATTGTATGAAACCGAGGGCAACATACAGGAGGCAGATGGGACCCTCAGAAAGGCCCTCTCAGTGGAGCCTGAAAATGTAGTTATTCTGAGCGAACTCGGATACCTTCTTACGAGGACGGGAAAAGTGAAGGAGGCCATCGAGATCCTCGATAAGGCTGCAAAGCTGAATTCATATACGCCGTCGCATTATTATCTGGCATATGCCCTCGGCAAGGACGGACGTACAAATGAGGCCCTTGCCTCCTTTGAGAAGGCCATTTCTCTTAACCCCTTTGAACCCGCTATCTACACGCTGAGGGCGGAGCTCTACGAGCAGAACAAGATGCTGAAAGAGGCATCTTCGGATTATAAGAAAGCACTTGAGCTGCTATTGAAGATAAGGGACTGATAGCACACCGCTGAAGGGCGCATCTCCACAAAAATTGCTGACTCTAATAGCTCATCATATTGAGCAGGATAGAGTTTCCTCTCTCAATCCAACTACTTCAGATATTATTCATTTACCATCAAGAAAATCGCCATTTGCGCGGAGACGGCATTCTCTCTCATTCTCGCTTCGCTCCGAGGCACGGGCGCGCCCGCAACGGGCAATACGCGCCGCTGAAACCGTTCGAATGCATCACCGCACAATTTGATGAGGGATTTTCAGCATATGTTTGGCTGTGTAAAGTTCCTCCATATTTGAGTATAATACTAAATTCAGTTGTGTCTGCCTGACGCCCAAAGCGCCATGGCGGGCGGATAAGAATTCTTTACCAGGAGCGAAAAGATGATGAGAGTGGGTTTCATAGGATGGCGCGGCATGGTAGGCTCGGTTCTCATGGGCCGCATGGCCGAAGAAAAGGATTTCGATTTCGTAGAGCCTGTCTTCTTCACCACGTCCAATGTGGGGGGTAAGGCGCCGAATGTCGGCAAAGATGCTCCACCCCTTAAAGATGCTCGGGATATCAATGAGCTGAAGACGATGGACACGATAGTGTCCTGTCAGGGGGGCGAATATACGAAGGAGGTTTTTCCCAAATTGCGTGCCGCTGGATGGAACGGCTTCTGGATCGATGCCGCCTCTGCGCTACGCATGGAAAAAGACGCAATCATCATTCTCGACCCGGTAAATATTAAGGTAATCAAAGATGGTCTTGCTAAAGGCATCCGGAACTATATCGGTGGGAACTGTACTGTGTCTCTGATGCTCATTGCGCTGGGGGGGCTTTATGAACGCGGACTCGTCCAGTGGATGTCGGCCATGACCTATCAGGCGGCATCCGGAGCCGGCGCACAGAACATGAGAGAACTCCTCTCACAGATGGGTTCCGCCTTTGCCTCCGCAAAGGACCTCCTTGAGCAGCCTTCAAGCGCGATCCTCGACATCGACCGAAGGGTGGCCGAACATGTGCGTTCCGAAGCCTATCCTACAAGGTTCTTCGGCGTACCGCTGGCCTGCTCCCTCATCCCATGGATCGATGTACAGCTTGATAACGGTCAGAGCAAGGAAGAATGGAAAGGCCAGGCTGAAACGAACAAGATCCTTGGGCGTGAAGACAACCCTATACCGATTGACGGCATCTGCGTGCGCATCAGCTCCATGCGCTGCCACAGTCAGGCGCTTACTATCAAACTGACAAAGGATGTCCCGCTGGACGAAATAAACGACATGATCGCAAGCCACAACCGGTGGGTAAAGGTCGTGCCGAACCGGCGTGATGTTACCATGCGTGAACTGACTCCTGCGGCTGTTACCGGGACTCTCACAGTGCCTGTAGGGCGCATACGCAAGATGAATATGGGGCCGGAATATCTTTCAGCATTCACCTGCGGCGACCAGCTCCTGTGGGGTGCGGCAGAGCCCCTAAGAAGAATGCTCCGTATCCTGGTTGAAAAATAACCAAATCTGAAGCAAGTGGCCGGGGGACCTAAGATGCAGGACATCGACATAATTGTGAAGGCCGACAATGTCCTCACGATGGACAGGCACTTTACTGCATTTATAAACGGTGCAATAGCCGTCCATGAGGGTCTTATCCGGGAAGTTGGGCCTGCAGAGGATATTCTTCAAAAATATTCCTCCGGCATGGTCATCGGAGGGAACGGGTTCGTGGCATTCCCAGGCCTCGTCAATACCCACACTCACTCCCCCATGGTCTTTTTCAGAGGACTTGCCGATGACCTGCCGTTGAAAGAATGGCTTGAGGAGCATATATGGCCCGCTGAAAAGAAGTGGCTCAGTCCCTCATTTGTGACAGACGCCTCTGAACTTGCATTTCTCGAAATGCTCAAATCCGGGATTACCTCGTGCAATGACATGTATTTTTATGGCGACGAACTGGCTGCCGCGGCAAAAAGAATCGGGATCAGGGCTGTGGTAGGCGCAGGCATACTTGACTTTCCGACAAGCACCGCGCAAAACGCGCAAGAATATCTGGATAGGGCCGAGGCGTTTATAAGCAGATGGAGAGGCGACGAACTGATTACGCCCTGTATTGCCCCGCACTCAGCCTATGCATGCAGTCCCGAAACACTTAAAAAAGCAAAGGCGCTTTCCGAAAAACATTCCGTTCGCCTCCACATCCACCTTTCAGAAACGGAGTGGGAAGTGGGAGAACTTATGGCCCTCTATCAAAGCCGTCCCGTTAATTTCCTGGATTCCATAGGTCTTTTCGACGAGAGTGTGACTGCCGCGCACTGCATATGGGTAGAGGACGAGGAGATCGAGATTATGTCAAAGCGCGGCGTTAGTGTATCACACTGCATGGAGAGCAATCTGAAACTGGCGTCCGGGTTTGCTCCTGTCGCATCTATGCTCGCCCGGGGGATCAGGGTCACCTTCGGGACCGATGGCGCTGCAAGCAATAACGATCTGAATATACTTAGCGAGATGTCCACAACCGCCAAGGTGCATAAGGCCCTTTCAAAAGACCCAACGATCCTGAGCGCCCGCCGGGTGATGCTGATGGCCACGCGGTGGGGGGCCGAGGCGATCGGCCTTGGGGACATAACCGGCAGCATCGAGACCGGCAAGGCAGCAGATATAGTCCTTGCCGACGTAAGAAAGCCTCATCTGTCGCCTATGTATGACCCTTATTCCAGCATAGTCTATTCGATGAGCGCTGCTGATATCGACAGCGTTATCGTTGACGGAAAGCTGTTGCTGAACAGGCGTACACTGACCACGGGAGACGAGCAGGCGATTCTACACCGAGCTGCCGAGTGGGGACACAGGATTGCAAAGAAGACCGGCTAGCTCATGAGGCTGCTTTTTATCGGAGATTCGCTGATCGAGTTTTATGACTGGCAGCGGAGATTTCCCGGTGACGAAGTGTTTAACTATGGCATCGCCGGGGAGACTGTTGAAGGCCTTTACTCAAGATTGCAGGTGTTGCTCAATAGAGTCTCAGGCCCGGATTTTGTCTTTATAATGACAGGCATAAACAATGTGGCCATGGGAGATAGAAGTTTTATTAAAACATACAGGAAGATCGTCGCTGAGATCAAAGCCCAATCACCATCATCTAAGATCTTTGTGCATAGCCTTCTGCCGGTGCTTTTCCCATTTATAGCAAACGACGAAATCCGCGGGATCAACAATGATTTAAGAGCGATGGCGGAAGAACAAAATGTGTTTTACTCCGACATCCATGCGGTTTTTCTCGACTCTTCAGGCTCTCCGAGGGCATCCTTCCTGCTTGATGACGGCGTCCACCTCAGTGATGAAGGCTATCGCGCCTGGTCGGCTGAAATAGAGAAACA
>JBAIXS010000311.1:0-9374 GCA_037916395.1 Candidatus Sulfobium mesophilum | reverse complement strand
AAGTCGAGGCGGCGTTTATCGCAAAGCACGGGGACAGCATCCTGAAGTGGATCAATATGGGCCGCTCAACCGACTTTGAAGCATTGGATCAGTATCACAAACTCCGCGATGCTAATCGCGCCTAAATCCAAACAGCCAGCGCTGCAGAGAAAGAAGACCTTGAATCAGCCGTTAAAATCTACGCGAAGGTGATCGAAGATACGCATGCTTACGCCTTCATGGATTTTGAGAAGGGATTGGTTGGTGAGCTGTTGGCGAAAGAAGCGGCGGAATTTTGTCGTCGTGGAGAGATTGAAGCTTTGGATCGTTTAACAATGTGCTTGATTAAGCTTGGAAGACCACGCGAAGCGGAAGAATGAAAGCCGCGGTCCCTGAATCGGGCGCAATAAATTGCGCCCTACCGGTAATTAATAAATTCGATATGGATGCCGAGGTCTTTTTCCCTTAATATTTTCATGACTGCCTGAAGGTCGTCGATCTTTTTGGCCTTTACCCTCACCTGGTCTTTTTGTATCTCTGCCTGCACCTTCATCTTCGTGTCCTTTATGATTTTGGCAATCTCTTTTGCCTTTTCGACAGGTATGCCCTGCTGAAGGGTGACGATCTGTCTTACCGTATTGCCTGCGGCCTGCTCGATCTTTCCATAATTCAGTGCTTTGAGGGAAACGCCCCTCTTGACGAGCTTTGTCTGGAGGATGTCTATTACCGTCTTTAGTTTGCTCTCATCGTCCGAGACGAGGGTTATTTCATGCTTGTCCTTGTTAAGTTCTATACTGCTTTTGCTCCCCTTGAAATCGAACCTCTGACCGATCTCCTTCATCGCCTGCTGCACCGCGTTGAGCACTTCCTGCAGGTCCACCTTGCTTACAACGTCAAAAGAATGTTCGTCAGCCATAATAACCTCCAATAAAAGAAATAATAAGTGAGTAGTGAATAGTGAAAAGTAAAAAAGCTTGAAAGTTCGGCCTCATATTTCTTTTTAGAACTGTATGCTGTTTGTCATTAACTGCCGCCTGCGGCATTGGCTTGCAGACAGGACAGAATAGTTCGCCCATATCCAGTGGGCAGATGTGTCCTCATTCCGGACAGCAAATGCATTCGCTGATTTCGTTGCCGCAAACCTCGCACTTTTCCATCGAAGAATTATAACGATTTGAAGTACGTACATCAACATTTCTGATAGCGGGAGTTTCTTCAATAATTAGCCATCAAACGGTATAACTTATTAAAGTTAGGAAGGAGCGCCGTCATTCCGGTGAAAACCGGAATCCAGGAGTTTCAAACACGTCTGGATACCGGATCAAGTCCGGTATGACAAGAAAAGGCAAATTGTACGCATACTCTAATTAATCGGCTAGCCCAGTATGAGAACAAAAAGGCAACTATTGCAGCGACATCTCGATATTCTTAACGAGCCCTTCAACCAGAAAAATGAGAGATTCGGCATCAAGATATCTGTCGGCAGAAGAATCAAAAAGTATTTTTACACGTGCCGGAAATTCTTCCTCGGAAGGCCAATACAGGATGAATACGGGCAGCTTCGGAAGAAGATAGAGCTCCCATGCATGCTCTGTCGGGAAGTCCTTCGGCTTCTTCGTGCCCATCCTCGACAAAAGCATGGCGGTCTTTTCGAAATCCCTTTCGAATAACTCAGTGAAGGGAATTTCGCACTCCCTCTGAAATGAAGCCGCTTTCACAATGCCGCCCTTTAGTTCGCCGTAGGAGGCGTGTTTACCCGTAAGGCCCCCTTTACCGGCCGTCCTTACATAGTGGAGCAACAGTATCTTAACCCACGGTGTCATGCGGCCCTGAACCGTAATTTCGCCATCGGGCGATATCGTGAACCGCCTCCCGAAACATTCAAGCACAAGTGCGCCATTATTGTCGATTGCAGCGCCTATGCCTTCGGCGACTTCTTTGAAATCAGTACCCTTTATCTCTTCTCTAAGCTTGGCAATCAGTTCTTCGCGCCAGTCCGACCGTGTGAGCGAACCCTCAATTTCGGCAATGGCATCTCCTGTCAGCAGCGGGCATTCGGCAAGCTCGGCATCCCCCTTGATGACCGCCAGCGCAAAGGGCATGCATGTCTTAAGGCTGCATTTGCCGCAGTTTTTTTGAGGCAATTTTTTATAAAGTTCAACAGCGTTCATATCATTTCACCCGCTATAAATTATAACAGCAAACGGGTGATAAACGACAAAGTCCGATCATTTACGCATGAAAATAAATAATGCATGGTATATAATTAAACATTTGATTGACCGAGGGGAATTCATACGGGATGGCTGATCTTCTCAGACACAATAGATGGATACTTGATTTTCTCGATATCGCACTGATGTCGGTTGTGCTTTACCGGCTGCTCCTTATCTTAAAAGGGACCAAGGCTGTGCAGATGCTGGTAGGACTCGGCATACTTCTACTTGCGTCGGTCGCTTCCCGCTATCTGGAACTGTATACGATCGATTGGCTTGTCCAGAGCTTCTGGGCGCAGATCGTTATAGCCATCATTGTCCTGTTTCAGCCTGAGATACGCAGGGCTCTTGCACATATAGGGGAGGCGCAGTTTCTCTCATTTACAAAAGCGGAGGAACTGAAGTCTCTCGAAGAGATTGTCAGGGCATCGATATCGCTGGCGAACAAGAAAATCGGCGCCCTTATCATTATAGAAAGGGATACGAGTCTCAGGGACTTTATCGAGGTCGGCACCCCGTTGGACGCAAAGGTATCACGTGAGTTGCTGGCCAGCATTTTTCATCCCACGTCCCCTATTCATGACGGAGCAGTCATTATTAAGGGCAACAGGATTGCAGCTGCCGGCTGCTTTCTTCCAATCACGCTCAGTTCGGAGTTGAGCAAGGCCCTGGGCACGCGCCACAGGGCCGGCATAGGACTCACTGAGGAGACTGACGCAATCGCTATTATCATCTCTGAAGAAACGGGTTTTATCTCGATGGCTATGGACGGAAAGCTGGAGACCAAGCTCGATATGGGAATGATGAGGGAGATCCTTACCGATATCTTCTCGGCCCATAAGGTGGGTAAATGAAGAAACTGCTGCTTGAAAACTTTGCACTCAAGGTATCGGCAGTGCTTATAGCCGTTCTTCTATGGCTTTTCGTAACGTGGAAGGGACAGTCCGAGATGACTGTTGATGTGCCGATAGAATTCAAGGACGTGCCGGTTGGGGTCGGTATTGTCGGCGCCAGTTCAAAATCCGTTAACGTGACGGTGAAGGGACAGGACAGGATCATGAAGAGTCTGAGACCTTCTGATCTGAGGGTGCTGGTCGATATGAGCAGGGCCAAAAAAGGGGAAGGTATTTTCCATATCAATAAGGACGACGTTAAACTTCCTTATGCGATGACGGTTACAGGCATCGACCCCTCCACTGTACGAGTTAAACTTGACGAAACGGTCACGAAGGTCGTTCCGGTGAAGCCTTCCATAACCGGCGCGCCGGAGGCCGGATACCATATAAAATTTGTCGATGTTGAACCTAAGAATATGGCCATTCAGGGCTTGAGGTCAGAGGTGAGGAAGATCAGCGAGATTGGGACCGACGCCGTGGATATATCCGGAGCAAAAACAAACCAGACACAGGAAGTCAATATAGACGCAGCGGGCGCCAATATCAAGCCTGAGAAGGACAAGGTAAAAGTTACAGTTGTGATAGCGGGAGGCAAAAAATGAGACTTTTCGGTACAGACGGCATCAGGGGAAGAATAAATAAATATCCGATGAAGCCTGAAGACGTTCTAAGGGTCGGTATGGCTGCGGCGACAGTTCTTCGTAAGGACCTGCATGGAAGGAATATGGTGCTGATCGGCAAGGATACCCGGCTTTCCGGGTATATGATAGAAAGCGCCCTTACATCCGGGATCTGTTCGATGGGAATGGACGTGACGCTTGTTGGTCCTCTTCCGACTCCCGGGATCGCGTTTCTTACTAGGACCCTGAGAATAGATGCCGGTATAGTCATCTCGGCCTCGCACAACCCTTTCCAGGACAACGGGATTAAGTTTTTTTCTTACGACGGGTTCAAGCTGCCCGATTCAGTCGAGCAGAGGATAGAGGCCCTTGTGATGGACCACGCTCTGGAGAAATCGAGGCCGAAAGACGAGCAGGTTGGGAAGGCCTTCAGATTGGATGACGCCACCGGCCGGTATATTGAATATATAAAGTCCACTCTTCCGAAGGGTACGACTCTTGAAGGGATGAAGATAGTCGTGGATTGCGCAAATGGCGCCGCTTATAAGACAACGCCCTGGCTTTTGCGTGAACTTGGCGCAGAGGTGATCTCACTCAACGACAGGCCCAACGGAACCAATATAAACCTTAACTGTGGTTCCGTTAATATGGCCGGCTTGCAGAGGGCGGTGGTTGAGCACAAAGCAGACATAGGAATAGCGCATGACGGCGACGGCGACAGGACGCTGCTTTGCGACGAGCGGGGAAGGATTGTTGACGGCGATAGGATCATGGGCATGTGCGCCGTGGAGATGGCCATGACCGGCGCTCTTAAGGGAAAGACGGTTGTGGCAACGGTGATGAGCAATCTGGGCCTTGAACGGTTTCTTGAAAAACATGATATCCATCTCCTGAGGACCAAGGTTGGCGACAGGTATGTGGTCGAAAAGATGCTTGAAGGAAACTTTAACGTCGGCGGAGAACAGTCGGGCCATGTAATTTTTCTTGATTTGAATACGACCGGCGACGGACCCATTACCGCTGCCCAGGTCCTGAGGCTCATGAAGGCCAGTGACACGCCCCTTTCGAAACTGGCTTCAAGGATAAAGCTTTTTCCTCAGGTTCTGATGAACGTGGAGGTCGAAAAAAAGCAGGATATCCGGGCTGTGCCCGAGATCGACGAGGCGGTGAAGGCTGCTGAGAAGAAACTTGGCAGCAGGGGAAGGGTGCTTGTCAGGGCCTCGGGGACAGAGCCAAAGATAAGGGTTATGCTTGAAGGCGAGGACGAAAAACTTATTACCAGGCTGGGGAAGGACATCTCTAAGGTGATAAGAGAAAAGATGCGTTAGGGGAGACGCCTTGTCTTATTGAGGATATGAAAGTGACTTAAAAGACTGGATTCCCCGATCAAGTCGGGGAATGACAGCCGGGGCTAAGAAGCAGATAAGGGGGGATCGAATTATGGGGGGGCGCGGAAAATACATTTTTCCGAGCGTGTTTGAGAAGTGACGGCCTTTGTTGCCTTTATCGCGGGGACGGTGCTTTTCCCCTCGTTCCGTTTTTTTCCGTTTATCTCCATCCTTGCCTTAGCGACCGCCGTCCTGTTCATTGCTGCAAAGAAGAGGTACGTGCTGCTGCTCATCATTCCGCTTGGTTTTCTTTATGCCGCAGCCCGGTCCTCACCAGATCTGCAGAGCATGGATGTCTGGAAGAAGGAGCTGAAACTGACAGGAAGGTTTGTGCCGAAAAGCAGCATGCCGTCAGCAGGAAATGCCGCTAAGACATTCACTATAGATGCCGCCGCTGATGATGAATCAGGTTCAGAGATCGACGACCTCCATGATAAAGACATAAATATCTATACGGACGTGGATGACGATCCCGACCAGGAATACGATGTCCTCTTAAAGACCGGGGTGGACAAGTCGCGCCGGAACCCCGGCGGCTGGGGAGGGATGAAGTTGTATGGCACGGCAGAAGGGCTGAGGGTTTCCGGACCTGCTCCGTTTTCTGTCGCAAATTACTTTAACAAGTGGCGAAAGCGGATCAATGACTATGTATTAGCCAGGTTTCAGAGTGACTCGGCAGCACTAATATCTTCCGTGACGACAGGAGAGACCGCTTATCTCGGAGACGATCTTAAAGATGCCTTCAATTCCACCGGGCTTGCACATATCCTGAGCATATCAGGAACCCACTTCGGCCTCTTTTCAGTCATGCTGTTTGGGATGTTCGTCTTTCTGATAAAAAGACTGCCTTATGTCATCCTGCAGCGGGTGACCATTTACTTGACGCCGTCTCAGGCTGCTTCTCTTCTTACGATGCCGGTGATGGTTTTGTATCTTGGCATTTCGGGCACCAGTCCTCCTGCTGTCAGGTCCTTTGTGATGATAGCCCTTTTCCTTCTTGGGCTTCTTCTTGGCCGAAAGGGGTTCTGGTTGAATTCTGTCTGCTTCGCAGCATTTCTTCTGGTCCTATGGGACCCTTCCGTGCTCTATAGTATCTCTTTTCAGCTTTCGTTTATTGCCGTCTTATTTATAGGGTTTATACTGGAGAAGAACGGCAGCGAAGAAGAAGGGAGCAATAAAATCTTACGGCATCTTAAGCAGTCCGTCATGCTGACACTTGCGGCCTCTTTAGGCACCGCCCCTCTTGTTGCCTTTTACTTCCACTATTTTTCGATCATCTCCCCGCTTGCAAATCTCGTGGCTTCACCGCTGATAGGCTTTGTCCTTGTTAGTCTGGCAGTGGTATCCTCTTTTTCCCTCCTCCTTACCGGCACCTACCTTTTTGCTCCTCTGGTGTCGTGGGCCGCCGATGTTTCAGTCGGGCTTGTAAAGCTGTTGTCAAAGATGCCTGTATCCGACATTAAACTTCCGGCCTTCCCGCCGGTACTTTGTATATTGTTCTATCTAGGTTTCATCCCATATTTTGTCCTTGGAAGGAAGAGACGGTGGCTTCTCCTGCCTTTTGCGCCATTTGTGGTATATGCGTCGCTCGCCGCTTTCGAAAAAAATGGCTTAAGCGTGACTTTTCTTGATGTAGGGCAGGGCGACTCGGCTGTCGTCCGGCTGCCGGACAAAAGGGTCATTGTCATCGACACCGGAAGGACCGGCAGAGAAACGGCTGCCTTTCTCACGCATGAAGGCATACGCAATATCGATGCGCTGGTCATAAGCCATGTCCATCCCGACCACTCGGGCGGGACCGCCTACCTGGCAAATAAGTTCGCCGCAAGAGAAATCTGGGACAACGGCCGGAATGTCTATCCTGAGGAAATGCAGATAAAGGCCGTGCGCAGGCGCCTTCAAAGGGGGGACGTGATAGAGGCTCGGGACTGCAATATTACTGTCCTTCATCCTTATAGCGAATTTTATACCCGTGACGGAAATGAATACGACGAGGAAAATAACTCCTCTTTGGTACTGAGAGTAAAGGGACGCAAAGGCGTATTCCTTTTTACGGGAGACACGGGGGATGAGGCGGAGCAGGACATGGGGCATGTTGGGAAACGGCTTCGCGCGGACGTGGTCAAGATTGCACACCACGGAAGCAAGTCTTCTACGGGATTTGAACTTCTATCCGAAGTGGCGCCTTCTGTGGCAGTCATCTCGGTTGGCAGGGACAATCCTTTCGGTCACCCAAGTGCTGAGGTCCTGGAAAGGCTCGGTGGGGTTAAGGTCTTAGGGACCGACAGGGACGGTGCGATAAAAATAAGCGAAACACTGAGCGGCTTCGACATAAAGACTTATAATGATTCTGTGCTTGAGAAAGCGGGCGGTCCTGCTGCCGAATGGAGGAATGTGAAAAGGCTCTTTTCGAAATGGTGAAAAGAGGGAAAATATAAAAAGGAAGAACGACAGTATGAAGCTCGACATACGCTTCAGCAAAGGAGACAAGGACAAGCCTCTTGCGGTCTTTATTCACGGGATGGGCATGAATGCGGATTTCTGGGCGGCCCCATCCCGCGCAAGGGTTCTTGGCGGCAGGTATCCTCTAAGCCTCCTTCTGGGAGGCGTCGTCGGGCTCGAGTCATCTTATAAGGACCTGATGGAATTCGGATTCAGCGTTCTCACATGGTCTCAGTCGAGGCCTGTGGGTCCAGCGACTGCGGCAGTAGGGGAACTTGCGTCAATCCTCCGGCAATATGCTGAATACGCCCGTGAAGGGCTCTTTTTCATAGGCCATAGCAGAGGGGGACTTGTGGCAAGAAAATATCTCGATGCCCACAGGGAGGGGATACGCGCCGTAATAACCCTTTCTACGCCCCATGCCGGAACTTCCCTGGCCAGGTGGGCCGTTTTTTTGTCCCCGCTGGCATCGGCAATATCCGGTTTTCTGAAAAATTTCGATAGCAAAGAGGCTAATACCGCCTTTCAGAGAATTCTGCGGTTTCTTTGCAGCAGCGGACTGCGTGAACTGCTTCCTGACTCAGAACTATACAAGGGGCTCAAGGAAGAAAAACTAAGTGGTGTGCGCTACGTTTCCATTGGCGGCACGGACCCGGACCTTTTGAAGCCCATCGCTCTGCCGATTCCGAAGCTGCTAGCCGGTGTTATACCGGAGAAGATGTTTCCAGAGGAGCTAAGAGACGGCCTCGGCGACGGCCTTGTCTCTGCCGCAAGCTCGGTGCTTCCCTACGGGGATGAGCACCGAAATTTCCCCTTGAATCATGCGTCTATCGTGTTTGACAGGGAAGTAAGAGACCTTATTCTTCATCTGGGGGAAAACCTGTAGCTAAGGAATTTGTCCGATATCTGTGCTTAGAACTCAAAAGTTGTCGTAGGGGATACCGATTAAGAAATTGCCGGGACCGTGTAACCGAATTATTCTGCTGCGCGTTTCTTTATCACGTGATACAGTAATTAAAATCTTTGGAAAAGGGGGATTTGAAGATGAAGAATGTAAGGGGTATTATCGTTGCATGTCTCGCAGTTTTTTTCATTATGGGGGTATCTGTCGCATTCGGCGACCCGCTTCCTTCGGCAGGCTATCCGTCGGTAAGTGTGCTCGGCGATACTGAGATTCAGGTTGGTGTTTTGTCCAAGTATGAGGCTTCGAGTTTTACGGCTGCTGAGGCAGAAGCAATATCCGGGCAGGTGGCCACTATCCTTAGTACGTTGCTAGGGTCCATGGGGCTTGATACATCTGTCAACCTGATGGTGAATATGACGCCAAGTCAGGTAGCAGCCAACTTTGGCATTACAAGTGCGGATACTTTCGCGGCCTTTGCACTGCACAATTACAAGGCATATGGTCTGGACCTGTATGTCTTCCTCGACGTATCAAGGGTCGCCGGGCTTAACGAATCAGGATTGCCGGGAAATAATATCAGAATCAACGCCTGGATAGGGGACATCCAAAGCCTTCTTCCCGGACTAGTTCCGGGCGATTATCTCTATGCGGCCTCTGTCGAGGTCCCTGAATTCTACTTAACTCTGGCCACTTCGCTTATGTAGTAACATCAGAATCAAATGCCCGGGTCCGGGAAGGTTTTTTTTCCGCGGGTCCGGGCTTTTTTTTTGCGCCATCTTTCCCCGGCGTTCACAGCGGGAATTTCTAACCCCAAATTATTCACAATCTATGGCAATAACGAAAGGACATAGTACCTTCGCTCATTCTCGGTCTTCGACCTCCGAGGAATTTTTCCTCTTTATCATGAAAAAGACATACTGTATGAGTAT
>JBAIXS010000310.1:0-1833 GCA_037916395.1 Candidatus Sulfobium mesophilum | reverse complement strand
AGGGCGGTCCAGTTTCTGCCGAAAGAGAAGATTCTGGGGTTCGTTCTAAGCCGCTATCAGCCATCTCACAGACATCACGTCACTAGTTCCGCACAATCGTCATAAACTCCTTGGTCCGTCAAGAGAGCGCATGCAGGGCGAAGTGCACAGTTGTCCGTTGCCAGTTTGCACCATGTTGTTTGATCTCAAAACCTGTATTCTGAATTTCTAGGATCAAAATCCGCTTCGGTGAGTCCGGCATCCAGCTTTACCGACTCATATACATAGCTCTCCAGGAGAGTGTCATCCCAATCGTATATATTCACCCTGACCGGCAGTTTTGTCTCAAGGTCAAGATTAATCAGGGCCCGATGACAGTAATAATTTCTTGACTTGTTTTTGTGAAAGGTTATCTCAATCCTCCTGGTGGCCCGTCCATATAATCTCTCCTCCCCATGATCCCTGATATCAATTTCCTGGGCCTTCAGGCCTTTTTCCAGGTTTTCTATCATGAGTTTAACAAGGTGTTCAATTCCCGTATCAGTAATAGGATGTCGACTGCCTTTCATGATTAAAGTGCTTTTCGGATCGATATCAACCGTTACCAGTCCTGCAAGGCCGCACTCGCGTATTTTTACGAGGTTGCCGTTAAAACCCTCAACATATAGCGATTCACGCCCTTTATGGGGCTCTTTTACCCATTTCATGTAGACATTGAAGGGCTTCTTAAATTTAAGAAAAATCGTCTCTTCATTGGTTAGTTTTTCGCTTATCCTCTCCTGCTTATGAAAAATTGCGGTGTAGCTGTCGGTGCTTGCAAGCGTAGCCGCGGCACTTCCTAGCCAGTTTTCGATATCTGTTTTGTCATGAGACCCGGACGCCGAAGAAGAAAATACTAAAATGAGCAAAAAAAAGCTGCAAGCTTTAATCATTACTCTCGATCCAGTCTTTTTTCACGATCCGGTATCATTTTCCTCAGACTCAAGGGCGAGATTTTCATCAGTTTCAGTCTCTCGTCCTATAACACCATTAATCTTTCAGTCGTGAGAATGCCCATAACGCTGTCCTTTGTGCTGGTCGTTAGGCACCATGACTTTAGATTATACTCGTTATATATTAATTCTCCGTGAAATTACGGTGAAAAGTATGTTAAATGTCATACCTATGAGTAACCCTGCGCAAAATGTGTGGAGGCAATATAGTGCATTTCGAATCAGATGTGGTAGTCTAATGAGGATGCTAGGAATTAAGAATAACAACAAAGCGTATCCCATCCTTTAACTTCGCTCTACTTAGCTATATCTTGTAGTGCCGGAATATCATAAGAGGAGGTCCCAGTTGAGTCACCGAGTGTGTCCCTGGTGGTTAGGTTACTTGCTTGCGAGTCCGCTGAGGCGTATATTTCAAAATCCCATGGAGATTCTGCGGCCTTACGTAAAGCAAGGGATGCGAGTCATGGACGTCGGCTGCGGCATGGGCTTTTTCTCGTTGCCGATGGCGGAACTGGTTGGTGAGACAGGCAAGGTGGTATGCGTCGATTTGCAGGAAAAAATGATTAGAGGCCTCATAAGCCGGGCCGCGAAGGCGGGATTAGCCGACAGAATTGAAGCGCGGGTATGTGATCGGGGATCTCTTAATGTGAGCGAACTTCCCCATAAATATGATTTCGCTCTGCTCTTTGCCCTCGCACATGAGGTACCCGATAAGGAAAAGTTGTTTTCCGAAGTTCATAATGCACTGAAACCGGCGGGAAGGTTACTGTTGGCAGAGCCGAGAGGACATGTATCGAAGCAGGATTTTCGGAAGACCGTTTTCCTCGCTCAGGGTGCGGGGTTTGAACTATTGCGTGACCTC
>JBAIXS010000309.1:0-20533 GCA_037916395.1 Candidatus Sulfobium mesophilum | reverse complement strand
GCGCCCTCTTATACTCATGGTAAAGGTCTGTAAGGATCAGAGGACCGTAGCTCTTGGGCTTATCCAGGTCAAGGAGGGGATAAAGGTTCTTAAATTCACCGACAAAGTTCTTAACTTCCGCGTCTTCAAGATACTCCAACCTCTCTATGGAATGGCTGATGATAAACCCGTCCATGCAGACCATGACCGGCAGCCTGATGTCCATGTGCTCGCCTATCCTGAACGCCTGGATGGTATTGTCGTAAGCCTCCTGCCCGTTTTCAGACCAGATCTGTATCCACCCGGTGTCCCTGGCGCCCATTGCGTCGGAGTGGTCGCCATGTATGTTCAGCGGCGCCGACAGAGCACGGTTGACCACCGGCATAATGATCGGCAGCCTGTCCCCGGAGGCTATATGAAGCATTTCCCACATAAGCGCAAGCCCCTGTGAAGACGTTGCGGTGACGACCCTCCCGCCCGCGGCAGAAGCGCCTATGCAGGCAGACATGGAGCTGTGTTCACTTTCCACGAGGACAGACTCCGTGTCAACCTTGCCGTCGGAAATAAACGATGCGTATCTTTGCATCATATCTGTCTGGGGTGTGATCGGATAAATGCCGCAGACATCGGGATTCACCTGGCGAAGCGCATTCGCGACTGCTTCGTTTCCTGTTACAGCAACAACTTTACTCATCTATTTGCCCTCCTCAACCATTACAATCGCCTTCTTGCCCTTCTTGCCCGGGCACTCGAGCTCGCATATTCCGCAGCCTTTGCAATAATCATAGTCGAACTCGGCCCTCTTGCCGTCCTTTACCTTTACGGCCATATCAGGACAATACACCCAGCAAAAAAGACACTGTATGCAGTTTTCTTCCTTCCATACAGGCCTGAAGGCACGCCAGGAGCCTGTCTTGAATTTGACAGCGCTTCCTCCTTCGAGCACTACAGAGCCGGCAGGCAGATCTTTCCATCCTTTCTGTTTCATCCTTCTTTAACCTCCTCGTATCCTCTCCTGGTCGCTTCAAGATTGCCGTCTATCACCTTCTGAGCAAACTTCTTGCCGAAACTTTTCCTCACATCTTCAAGAAGATGCTCAAGACTGATAAGACCGGTGACCTTGCAGATTGCGCCAAGCATGGGGGAATTCGGCATGGCCCTTCCAAAGCAATCGATAGCAATCTTAGTTGCATCGACGGTATATATCTTTTGTCTCGGACCTGCGCCCAGTTTCTCTCTCACCTCTTTCGGGTCTTTGGTGGTGTTTATGACGAAAACAGTGTCTTCCTTCGACCCCTCAGCTATATTTATGCTGTCAAGGAGGGTCGCGTCTACGACACTCACCACGTCCGGAGTAAGGACCGGACAATGCAGCCTAAGTTCCTTCGCGCTGATTCTGTTATAGGCCCTAAGCGGTGCGCCGGCCCTTTCGGGTCCGTATTCCGGGAAGGCCTGGACATGCCTGCCGCCGCTCAGGCAGGCGTCTGCAAGCACCTTGGCCGCAGTAACAGTCCCCTGTCCGCCGCGCCCGTGCCATCTGATTTCGGTCAATTCAGTCATAGTTTCCTCCGGGTAATAAAATGGACTTCAATTTTAATTAATTTCCGCAAAATTTTTCAACAAAGTTATTAATTTATTTAAATCTTTAATGAAGGGGATATAAAAATAGCAAATCGAATACAACAATGCTGAAACATGCGAAGCGAAAACAAACATGCAAATTGACTTCACAATACATCTGTTTTATATTGTTATCCAATATGGTCCAGAGCATGACAGGGTTCGGAAGCGCGGAGAAAAACGGCTGCAGGGTTGAGATAAAATCCATCAACCACAGATTTCTGGACATTTATTTGAGGGCGCCATCTTCTTTGAACCAGCTGGAGGTCCCGCTGAGAAACATGGTAAAGGAACGTTTTGCCAGGGGGAAGTTTGATATCACAATCACATTGTCCGAACCGCCCACGGAAGCTTCAGTGATTAACTCCGAAGCGGTCAGAAAGATGTACACAGCCTTTAAGGATCTGCAGGGAGAACTCGCCATCAAGGGTGAAATCGACATCAATACGTTCATCAGTCTGCACGAAATGTTCATCGAGACAGGGCCGAAATACAACCCCGAAACGATTGCCGCCGTCTTTGCGGATGCTTTGGATGACCTTGGCCATATGAGGTCGAAAGAAGGCGAAACACTTGCGGCGGAACTCAGCCGTATAGCTATGACTGTAGCTGATTCCAATAATAAAATCATAGCCTCCTGCGACAGGGTCCTCGCGGAGGTAAAGGACAAGTTTAATGAAAGACTCAGGACGCTCCTTGAGGGCCAGGATGTCGAGGAGCAGCGTCTGTTGCAGGAAGCGGCGATATTTGCGGCGAAACTTGACATCGCCGAGGAAACCGCCCGGATAAACAGCCACCTTGCTCAATTCGGGGAGGTACTCGCCGGCGGTGGTATAATAGGGAGAAAGCTGGATTTCATTCTTCAGGAGCTAAACAGGGAAGTTAACACCATAGCGTCGAAATCAGCTGACTACGGAATTTCGGGTGTCACTGTGGAAATGAAAACCGCCCTGGAAAAAATGAGAGAGCAGGTCCAGAACATACAGTGACTGCCAAAATCAAGAAGAGGGAGGGTCAGACATGAAAAAAGGTGATACAAGTCCCGTTCTGGTTAATATCGGATTCGGAAATGTGGTTGCATCATCGAAGGTGGTTGCTATTGTGACGCCGGGTTCGGCGCCTATCAAGAGGATGAGAGAAGAGGCAAAAAAGGACAGGAAGCTTGTCGACGCAACACAAGGCAGACGCACCAGATCAATAATAGTTACCGACAGCAACCATATCATACTTTCTGCTCTTCAGGCTGAAACAATCACCCAAAGGTTCCTGGAGGGGAAGAGCGACATTGCAGAAGAAGCCTAGGGGGGCCATCTTCGTCATTTCAGCGCCTTCAGGGGCCGGAAAGACAACTCTCTGCAAAAAGATCCTCAGCCGCAACCCCAATATCAGACAGTCCGTGTCATTTACCACAAGGGAGCCCCGAAGAGGGGAAAAAAATGGTGAGGACTACCACTTCATCGCGAAGAAGACTTTCCAGGAGATGATCCGCCGTGATGAATTCATCGAATGGGCCGAGGTGCACGGCAACTTCTACGGAACGTCGAGAAAGGGGTTAGAGAGGCTTTTGCGTTCCGGCTTCGACGTGATTCTCGATATCGATACGCAGGGGGCAAGACAGATAAGGAATTCCTTTCGTGAAGGGGTATTTATTTTCATACTCCCGCCTTCCATAAAGGCCCTGAGGGAGCGGCTTCACGACAGGAAAAGTAATACCAAAGAAGACATGCGGCGGCGTCTTAAAAGGGCGGCTGTCGAAATTAAAGACTATAAAATGTACGATTATGTTATAGTTAATGACATCCTGGGGGACTCGGTAAAAGAACTTGAGGCCATTTTAACTGCCCGGAGGCTGAGCAGCGACAGGATAGACCCGAAGTGGATCAAAGATAATTTTCTAAGATTGTGAGGAGGAAGTAATGGATATCATTTCTCTGCCTGTAGAGTACGATGACGATAAAATCGACGGAAAATACAGGCTGGTTGCAATCGCTTCCCAGAGGGCAAAAGACCTTTCGCTGGGATCGAAACCAAAGATACAGACCAGGTCCAGGAAGGTCACTTCCGTAGCCATCGAGGAGGCTGTCGATGGCCTGCTTGAATTCCTGACCGGGGAAGAGGCGGTTAAGGCTAAGGAAGAAGCCGGCAAGTTCGATTACAGAAAGCTTCTTGAGGAAAGCAGGAAGATTTCGGCAGGAGAGGACCTCAGCGAACTCGAAAAAGACCTGAAGGTCTACCTGCACGAAAGAGAGACGATGGACAAGAAGGCCTTTGACGAACTCTTCTCTGAGAAGAAGGAAGAAGCGCCTGAGGATTCTGAAGAATAAGCGCGTACTCCTCGGCATTACAGGAGGCGTCGCAGCTTACAAATCCATCGACCTTGCGCGCAGACTAAGAGACGAAGGCGCCTCTGTCGTCATTGCGATGACAGAGGCGGCCAGACAATTTGTAACCCCGCTTTCTCTCGAGGTAGCATCTCAAAACAAAGTCTATACCTCTCTTTTCGATGAGCCGATGGCCCATATATCACTTCCCGCCTCGGCAGACGTAATGGTGATCGCACCGGCCACTGCCAATATAATAGCAAAGTTCGCGCATGGAATCGCCGACGATCTTCTTAGCACCTGTTTCCTGTCTTACAGCGGCAAAGTCATTGTCGCCCCTGCCATGAACTGGAGGATGTATGAAAACAGCACCTTTAACGAAAACCTCCGGAAACTGCTGTCTGCCGGGGTGACTCAGGTTGGTCCTGAAAGGGGTGATCTGGCCTGCGGTGAAGAAGGGATTGGCAGGATGGCGGAGCCAGCTGATATTGTGGATGCCGTCAAGGCTGCTCTCACTGAAAAGGACCTAGCCGGTGAAAAGATGGTAATAACGGCAGGGCCGACCCGTGAATATCTCGATCCTGTCAGGTTCATCTCCAACAGATCATCGGGTAAGATGGGATATGCACTGGCTAAGGCGGCCAGAGACAGAGGCGCCCGCGTGACACTCATAAGCGGTCCATCTTCTCTAAGAAAGCCTGCGGCTGTAGGGTTTCTGGGGGTTGAAACATCCGCTCAAATGATGGAGGCCGTGCGTAAGTCAGTGCGGGAAGATGCAACCGTGCTGATCATGGCTGCTGCAGTCGCTGATTTTTCGCCGGTCGTCGTGTCCAGGACCAAGATAGAAAAAACAGGCGAGCTGCGCATTCCTTTTCGTCAGACTGAAGATATCATCTCTTCGGTCGGTGCCTCAGGAAAAAGACCTTATGTTATCGGTTTCGCTGCAGAAACAGGGAACAATATCGCAAGGGCCCAAAAGAAGATGAAGACAAAAAAAATGGATATGATAGTTTTCAACGACGTTACTGAACCCGGGGCCGGATTCGACGTAGATACCAATAAGGTGGTCATCATCGACAGGAAGGGAAAGACCCAACTTGAAGTGATGAGCAAAGAGAGTGTCGCTAATGCAATACTCGATCGATTTATTCAAATCAAGTCTATTCAAATCAAGTCTTGACTTTATCGGCGCAATTTGCTAAAAAAGGGCAAGGCTATGTCGCTAAAAGATATAGAAAAATTAAAGGAAAGGGTCGACAAGGACCCAAACTCTAAACTCTTTGTCCCGCTTGCCGAAGAATATAAGAAAGAAGGCATGATCGAAGAGGCCATAAACGTCTTATTGAACGGTATCGAAAGACAGCCTTCTTACATGAGCGCAAGAGTTTCTCTGGGGAAAATATACCTCGAAAAGGGCATGACGAACGAGGCCCGGTCGGAGTTCGAAAATGTCGTCAAATCGATCCCGGACAATCTTTATGCCCACAAGAAGTTAGCCGAGATATATCGCGACCTTGGTGAAAAAACTCTGGCTGTCAAATCATACAGGGCGGTACTCGCTCTTAATGCCCTGGATGACGACGCGATATCAAATCTCGGGGACCTTGAGGGAGGATTTGAGAAAGAAGAGCAACAACTGCAAAGGGCGGACGAAGAAACAGGCACAAGCGGTGCCGCCCTGCCTCCGCTTTTTGGGGAAGGCACCGATCATCTGGAAGTCAGACCGGAATACGAGATAACATCTGAACAGCATATCGAGGAGGACTTCAACGCTTTTAAAGACTCTCTCTCCGGTGGCAGATCACCTGAAGCCATTGACTCCTATGAAACAGGAATTGAGGCTGCAGAAGAAGAGGTGGCAGCTATCGGCGAGGAAGAATTTTCTGATGAAGAAGAAGTCTCTTTCGCGGGCATCGGCGAGGCGGTAATGGGCGAAAGAACTCAGCATCCGGCCATTCCTGAAGAGAAGAACCAGGATATAACTTTTGCCGGATATGCTGGAAAAGAAATATCCGACATTTTCCCCGAGCCCCCCGCCCCGGGCGTCAGTATCGAGGCCGCAGACAGCCTTATTGCCGGCGGGAATTATCTTGAGGCAATGAACATTTACCGGAAAATACTCTCGGCCACGCCCGACAACAGGACGGTTTTGCAGCGGGCAGAGGAATTAAAGACCCTCCTGAAACTCATGGGAAAAGACAAAGAGGCGCTAATAGCAAGTTTGGACGCTTTTTTAGCAGGCATCGAGAAGAGACGCGATGAGTTTTACAGAAGTTCTTAAAGATACGGTAGCCAGGGTCGACGGCGCTGTTTCGGCGATGATAATAGCCTCAGACGGCATCCCGGTTGAGGAATATGTTTCTGAGAAACTCATTGACCTGACCGGTCTCGGGGCTGAGGCATCCGCAATGATCAGAGACATCGGGTTGGCCGCTGAAAACCTCGGGCTAGGCGAAGCGCGTGAATTTTCCATCATTTCTGATACTTGCGGAATCATCATGCGCAGGATAAACAGCGGATATTACTTCGCCCTTGTCATAAAACCGGAAGGCAACTACGGTAAAGGGCGGTTCATTCTTAAAACTGCTGTCCCTAAAATAGAGGGAGAGTTCTAGCAAAACGGTTCAGCCCCGCTTGATCGGTTTAGACAGTTCAAACGGATTAAGCGGCTGGATTTTTTTACTCTGATATGAAAATTCTTATAATACACGGCCCCAATCTGAACCTCCTGGGCAAAAGAGAGCCGGGCATTTATGGCTCTGACACCCTCAAAGATCTGGACAACAGGATCCGATCGCTTTCCAGCGAACTCGGCATGGAGGCTGAAGTGCTTCAGTCAAACAGCGAGGGCGCTATTGTTGATGCTATCCAGTCCATGACATACGATCTGCTCATCATTAATCCGGCGGCCTACACCCACACAAGCATTGCCATACGTGACGCAATCGCCGCCGTCGGCAAACCCGCCATAGAAGTCCATATCACAAATATTTACAAGCGGGAGGATTTCCGTCAGCACTCCTATATTTCCGGGGTTGCCACAGGCCAGATCAGCGGTCTTGGGGCAGAGGGCTATCTGCTGGCGGTAAGGGCCGCAAAGAAAATCTTATCGGAATGAATCGCATCATTAAGACAACCGACGCCCTCCGGAAAAAGGGCATCGACGGCATCATTATCACCGACCTTAAGAACATCCGGTATCTTTCAGGGTTCACAGGGTCGTCGGCCTGTCTTCTTATTACAAGGAAACACCGCCTTTTCTTTACCGATTTCCGTTACATGGAACAGTCGCGAAAAGAGGTGGCAGGCTTCGATATTTTCATCGAAAAAGAAGAAAGGCCGCGTCTGGTACTTGAAAAGGCAAAGTCGCTGGGCATCAAAACACTCGGGTTCGAGTCAACCGCCTCGTATGCCTTTTATAAATCACTTCTCAGAAAAGGACTGCGTGTGTGCGCCGTCACCAATTTTGTGGAAGACATGCGCAGAGTCAAGGACCACACTGAACTCGGCCTTATAGAAAAGGCCGTCAAAAGGGCTGAGAAAGCCTTTTCTGAAATACGGCCTTATATACGCGCAGGAGTCAAAGAGGTCCAGTTGGCCGCAAGACTGGAAGAAGCGCTGAAAAAAAACGGTTGTGCAGTGCTGCCATTTGATATAATAGTTGCCGCCGGAGCAAACTCATCTATGCCTCATGCCAGGCCCGGCGATAACAAGATCAGGGCCGGAGACCTCATCGTTATCGACTGGGGCGGAGAAGCCGGCGGCTACTATTCGGATATGACGAGAACTTTCCTGATAAGAGGTGGAAATCTCGGGAAAAAGAAAGAGATATACATGACCGTCCTGAAGGCAAACCTTGCGGGAATAGGGGCGGTGAAGGAGGGCGCGTCAGCACGGATGGTCGACAGCGCCGCGAGGGACGAAATAAAGAATGCCGGATACGGAGATTTCTTCGGACACGGTACAGGCCACGGCGTCGGCCTCAACGTCCATGAACTTCCCCGCATCTCAAGGCTCGGACGGGAGTCTATAAAGGCGGGAATGGTTTTTACGATCGAGCCCGGCATCTACCTGCCGGGTCTTGGCGGCGTGCGCATAGAAGACATGGTCGTCGCCGGAGGCCGAAACTGCCGGGTTATGACCGCACTCCCCAAGGATCTTGAGCTACTGTAAATTATTTGGATCAGGAGGAATAAAAGTTGATTGCAACATCAGATTTCAGAAAAGGCATGAAGATTGAATTTAAGGGCGACCCTTATGAGATAGTAGATTTTCAGCATGTCAAAATGGGAAGGGGCGGCGCAAACGTTAAGACCAAGCTGAAGAACCTCAGGACAGGCTCGGTGATAGAGGAGACGATACGCTCCGGCGAAAAGTTCCCCCCGCCCGGCCTGGAAGAAAAGAAGATGCAGTATCTTTATGCGCAGGACGAGCACTATTATTTCATGGACCAGGAGACCTTCGAACAGGTCCCGTTAAACGCAGTCCAGCTGGGCTATGCGAAGCTTTTCCTCAAGGAAAACACGGAGGTGAAAATACTTTATTATAAAAATGAACCGTTAAATGTGGAACTGCCCACGTTCATTGAGCTTGTCGTAACAAAAACAGACCCTGGCTTTAAGGGAGATACCGCGTCCGGCGGAGGAAAACCCGCGACGCTGGAGACGGGAGCGGTCGTCAGGGTGCCTTTTCATATTAACGAGGGAGACACTATCAAGGTAGATACGAGGACGTCTGAATACATAGAAAGGGTAAAATAATGGAACTTGAGGACCTGAAGGGTCTGATCGAACTTCTCAAGGACACCGATATCACTGAACTGCTGGTTGAAAAAGACGGCACGAAAGTGAAGATCAAGAGGGAAAAGATTTTTTCTTCTGTCGAGATTCCTTCGCCAAAGGTGCAGGAGTCAATCATCAAGGAAACCGAGGATGAGACCCAGAGGCTGATCACAGTTACCTCTCCCATAGTCGGCACGTTTTACCGCTCGCCCTCTCCCGACGCCCCTCCCTTTATAGAGGCCGGAACGAGGATCAAAAAAGGTCAGGTACTCTGCATAATAGAGGCGATGAAGCTCATGAACGAGATAGAGAGCGAGGCAGACGGGATAGTCATCAAGGCGCTTGTTGAAAACGGTCAGCCTGTAGAGTACGGCGAGCCTCTTTTCCTTATTGAGCCGCTATGAGACTCTTCAAGAAGATACTCATAGCCAACCGCGGGGAGATTGCGGTGAGGATAATACGGGCCTGCAAGGAACTGGGGATTAAGACTGTCGCGGTCTATTCTGACGTCGACAAAGATTCTCTGCACACTAAGCTGGCAGACGAGTCTATCTGCATAGGTCCTGCGAGTTCACTTCAGAGCTACAATAGCATCCCCAGCATACTCACTTCCGCCGAAATCACTGATTCGGAGGCCATTCATCCCGGATATGGATTTCTGTCCGAAAATCCCCATTTCGCCGAGGCATGTCTGACTTCCGGCATCACCTTCATAGGCCCGTCGCCTGAGTCCATACGGCTCGGCGGCGACAAGGCAAGGGCAAGACAGGTTATGAAGCGAAGAGGGGTTCCGGTAGTCCCCGGAAGCGAAGGCTCAGTCGTTTCTGAAGAAGGGGCCCTTAAGACAGCCAAGAGAGTAGGGTTCCCCGTTATAATAAAGGCTTCAGCCGGCGGCGGCGGAAGAGGGATGCGGGTCGCTCAGTCGGAAGATGAGCTTGATAAGTTATATTTTATGGCCCAGAGAGAGGCCCTTGCCGCCTTTGGCAACGGAGAACTCTACGTCGAAAAGTTCATACCCGAGATGAGACATGTCGAAGTCCAGATAATAGCTGATACAAAAGGGAATGTCCTGCACCTCGGTGAAAGGGACTGCTCTATCCAGAGGAGGCACCAGAAACTCATCGAGGAGTCGCCCTCTCCTATCGCCACTGAAAAATTCAGGAAAAAGATCGGGGAATATGCCGTCAAAGCCGCAAAGGCCGTCAAATACAAAAATGCCGGCACAGTCGAGTTCATAGTCGACAGCGAAAGCAACGTCTACTTCATGGAAATGAACACCCGCCTGCAGGTCGAACATCCTGTCACGGAATACGTGAGCGGAATCGATATAGTCAAGGAGCAGATCAAAATTGCAGCCGGCTTCCCTCTTGAAATGAAACAGACCCAGATAAAGCTCTCCGGGCACGCTATTGAATGCAGGATCAACGCCGAAGACCCTGAAAGGTTCATCCCCTGCCCCGGGAAAATTACATTTATGTCTTTGCCGGGCGGCCCCGGAGTGAGAGTGGATACGGCTGCGTATAACGGCTGCGTTATACCGTCGCAGTACGATTCCCTGCTCGCCAAACTCGTCGTCCACGGAAAGGACAGGGCAGAGGCGATATCGAGGATGAAAAGAGCGCTCGACGAATTTATCATAGAAGGGATAAAGACTACTATTCCCTTTCATAAGAGGGTCATAAGCGATCCAGATTTCTACAACGGGACTTTTACCACCGCGTTCGTCGAGAAGTTCAATGCACCATTGGTTACTGTTAATAAATAGAGCTTCACAATTAATTCTTCCAACAACCGCCGGATACTGCATGGTCAAGGGAAATCCAGGTGTATTTTAGCGGCTTATGTTTCATTGCCGACAAGGGTTCCTGCATTGCCCCTCTTTATGAAACAGTGTTCACGGCCCTGCGCGCCGGGGTAACGTTTATCCAGTACAGGCAAAAGGAAGGCACCAGGCGGGAGATATATGAGGAAGCCTCAAAGCTGAGGAAACTGACCCGCCATTTTAACGCAACACTTATCATAAACGATTACGCCGACATTGCTCTGGCTGTCGGTGCCGACGGCGTACATCTGGGGCAGGACGACCTTCCGCTTGCTGAGGCAAGGAAGATAATGGGGGAAAAAATTATCGGCATCTCTACCCATGATCTCAGACAGGCCAAAGATGCCTCAATGGGCAAAGCCGATTATATCGGCTTCGGACCTGTCTTTGAAACCAGGACCAAAGACGCCGGCAAACCAAGGGGGCTTGACAATCTCAGGCGGATTAAACAAAATGTCGGCGTTCCCGTCGTTGCCATAGGCGGGATAAATATCGATAATATCGGATCTGTCTTTCAGGCCGGAGCGGATGCAGCGGCGGTTGCCTCAGCTATCTGCAGCGGCGATGTTTCAGCGAATGCTGCGCGATTGATGTCTTTTTTGAAAAACAGGCAATAAACAAAAATAAAGGGGTGCAAGATGAAGAAGATCTGTGCTGTGTTTTTAGTTGTTACGGTTCTTTTTTCCGTGATGGCCTGTAAGAAAAAAACGGATGCGGTAAAGATCGGCGTGGCCGGCCCGATGACAGGCGATCAGTCCAAGATGGGCATGGATTTCCGAAACGGCGTCACCCTGGCAGTGGAGGAGTGGAACGCAAAAGGCGGGGTTCTCGGCAAGAAAATAGATCTGACGATAGGCGACGACCAGCATGATCCGAAGCAGGCGGTCTCGCTTGCAAACAAGCTTGTAAATGACGGCATTGTCGGAGTAATCGGTCACTTCAACTCAAGCTGTTCGATCCCGGCATCGGACATATATAACAGGGCCGGCATTCCCATGATCTCGCCGGGCTCTACGAACCCGCAGTTCACGGAGAAGGGATATAAAGGCGTCTTCAGGGTCTGCGGCCGGGACGATCAGCAGGGAAAGGTTGGCGCAGAGTATGTGATGAGCCAGCTTAAGCTCAAGAAGGTTGCTGTGATACACGACAAAACCACCTATGGCCAGGGACTTGCCGATGAATTCAAAAAAGCGCTTGGAACAAGCGTCGAGGTCGTTTATTACGGCGGCATAGTCCAGGGGGATAAGGACTTCAAAAGTGTGCTGACATCAATACGCGAAAAAGGCCCTGAATTGATTTTCTTCGGCGGGATATATCCCGAAGCGGGTCTGCTGATAAGACAGGCTAAGGAACTTGGGATCAATGCGCCCTTTATGAGCGGCGACGGGACGATCGATCCAAAGTTCATCGAGATAGCCGGCCCGCAGTCTGCGGAGGGCACGTATCTGACATTCAGTCCTGATCCGAACAACATACCGACGGCGAGAGATTTTCTAAAAAATTACACCACAAAGTTCGGTCCTATCGGCCCCTACTCTATTTACGCATATGACGCGGCAAATATTTTGCTCACAGCGATCCAGGCGGCTAATACAACCGATGGCAAGGCGGTTATCGACAAACTTCACTCTATGGAGTTCAGTGGGGCGATGGGAAAGATAAGATTCGATGCCAAGGGAGACGTGACATCGGCTCCTTATGTCGTTTGGGTCACAAAAGACGGCAAGTTTGTGGAGGCCTGGAAACCGTAAAGCAAAAAGGAGACTCCGTTGGCCCCTTTATCCCAAGAAGTCGTTCAGACTGCTGGAGCGCAGGTTTTTATTGACCATGTCCATATCCTAAGAAATGGGCTGAGCGATCCTCAGGCTCATCCCTTAACCCAGATTATTCACAAACTATGATAATGTGAAAGGACACAGTATTTTCGCTCATTCTCGGTCTTCGACCTCCGAGGTATTTTCCCTCTTTATCATGAAATACATACTGTATGAGTATCGGGAAAATAAAGCCGCTCATACACCATGTCCTTTCAGACACTCTGCAAACATCCATGAATAAAGCGGGTTAAGCCGGTCCCGGTTGACGAGGCCCTTCTTCTATGCTATTTAAGGTATAAAGGAGGGCAGGACGATGACCAGCCGTAATTTTACAAGAAGGATTTTTTTAAAAGCGGCAGGAGCAGCTACAGCCATGGCCGCAATCGGCAAGTTCCCGAATGAACTTTTCGCCATGCCTGAGAGGATGGCGACCTTTCCTGAAAAGACCGAGATGATTCTACTTACGTCAAGGCCTCCGCAGCTTGAAACCCCGCTTTCGTATTTCAGGGAGCTGATTACCCCCAATGAGGCGCTATTCGTCAGGTGGCATATTGCCAATATCCCCACATCGGTTGACCTTAGCACATGGAGAATCACGGTAGGAGGGAATACTGAAAGACAGCTTCAGATCTCGATGGACGACCTGAGGAAATTTGAGAAAATCACCTATACCGCGGTAATTCAGTGTTCCGGAAACGGACGGGGCCTTTTCCAGCCGCGCGTTGCCGGAGGACAATGGGGCAACGGCGCCATGGGCAACGTCACATGGACAGGCGCTCGCCTGAAAGATGTGCTGAATTCGGCCGGTCTGAAGGCCGGGACTGTAGACATTTCTTTTGACGGCCTTGACGGACCGCCTCTTCCGACGGTGCCCGATTTTGTGAAAAGCCTGCCGGCCGACAAAGCGACGGAAGAAGACATCATTATCGCCTATGAGATGAACGGCAGACCCCTTACTATGCTCAATGGTTTTCCTGCCAGACTTATTGTTCCGGGCTGGTATGCCACATACTGGGTGAAATCTCTGAGCAATATAACAGCTCTCACTAAATCATTTGAGGGTTTCTGGGTAAAGACAGCTTACAGGATACCGGACAACGACTGTGGCTGCATTACTCCCGGAACAGCGCCGAAGAAGACAACCCCGATAAACAAAATGACCACAAGGTCTCTGATAGTCCATCCCGCAGAATATGGCGAGCTTGTGCTAAACAAACCTGTAGAGATCATGGGCATCGCCTTCTCGGGAGGATATGGCGTCCAGGACGTATCTGTTTCGGTTGATGGCGGAAAAAGATGGGAGCAGGCCCGGCTGGGAGAGGACAAGGGCAAATATTCCTGGAGGCAGTGGTTTTATCCCTGGAGGCCGTCAAAGGCAGGCAAATACACGCTTATGGCGCGTGCCACTGACATGATCGGCGGGTCGCAGCCCTTCGAAGGCCTCTGGAATCCGGCGGGATATCTTTGGAACAAGATTGAAAAAACGGAAGTTACCGTTAAGTAGGAGACCGACATGAAGAAGGCAATCATTATTCTCATACTGCTTGCCCTTACAGGGTTTGTATATGCTGCGCCGAAAGAATCTGTTCATTCGATTGAGATACCACTGATAAAGACCGAACTCAAATCAGGCGCAGGGAAGGAAGTTACGGAAAAATTCTGCATAATCTGCCACAGCCTCGATTATATAACCACGCAGCCCAAATTCACTAAGGCCCAATGGAGCGCTGTGGTTAATAAGATGATAAAGGTCATGGGCGCGCCGATTCCCGAAGGAGACGCAAAAATAATCGAAGATTATCTGGCACTCCAGTACGGCTCCGGCGGTTAGAACATCTCAAAAATTAAAATATTAGTAATGGGCCCACGGAGTGTCATTCCGGCTTGTCCTACCTCCCCCATCCCCTCCTTGGTCAGGAGGGGCTGGGGGAGGTGAATGATTCCCTACGCCCCGTATCAAGTACGGGGTTGCGAGAGTGACAGCTTTTTGAGAAAGACCCGATTGTGAATAGGTTCAAGAAAAAGAATTGCTGTTAACCTGGCCGTTAGCCTTGAACGCGTACAACATACCTTGATTAATTACCCAGCTTGCAATAAGATTGGAGTGAGGGAAAATAGAAACTGTGAATATTGGGATAATCGGATCCGGCAATATGGGAAGCGGCCTGGGCAGGTTATGGGCAGCGAAGGCACACCGTATTTTTTTCAGTTTTTCCCGCGATTTTAAAAAACTGGAACGGTTAGCGGAGTCGATTCCAAATTCAAAGGCCGTATCCCCTGCAGAGGCTGCAGCATCGGCCGATGTCATACTGCTCTCTGCAGGATACGGAATGATAAAAGAGGCTCTTACTGCCGCCGGCCCCATTCAGGACAAAATAATCATCGACTGCACCAATCCGGTAAAACCGGATTTGAGCGGACTTTCGATAGGGCTGACGACCTCTGCGGGAGAAGAGATCGCAAAGCTAGTTCCCGGGTCGAGGGTCGTCAAGGCCTTCAATACAGCATTTGCCGAGATATACCACGCAGAAACCAGGCTCTTTGGTTCACGCATGTCAACGATGTTATACTGCGGCAATGACGAAGATGCAAAGTCTGTCGTCTCGCAGCTGATCAGGGAGACCGGCTTCGAACCCTTAGATGCGGGGCCCCTAAAGAGCGCGCGGTATCTGGAATCTCTCGCAATGCTTATGATACAGCTCGGACGCGTCCAGGGCATGGGACCAAATATCGCGCTTAGTCTCATCCGGCGCTAAGCAGTCTAATTTCCCCCGGGTCTTCGCCCCTTTCCTCATCTCGTCTCTCCGGCTGCTAATCCTGAATTCTTCTCACGTTGTCATTCCGGCTTGTCCGGAATCCTTCAGGGCGCGTCATTCCCCGACTCGATCGGGGAATCCATTCTTTTCTGTTGTCATTCACATCTCAAGTTTGTGTAATTGGGTCTTTGCCCGAAACCCCAAATTCGCCATTGCTGATAACGTTACCTCCCCTTAAGGCATAAACAGTCTCATTATTGAATGCACATTAAACGGAAAAATCTCCCCTCACCCCTCTTTTCCAAAGAGGGGTAATTCCTCCCTTGGACAAAGGGAGGTTAGGAGGGATTTTTTGATAATTATATTCCTACTATTTGGAAATCTTTCACCCTCGTCCTCGGTCGCAATCCTAAATTTTCGAAGGGGAAAATAAAAAACGCTCTAATCGGGACGGGACGAAATTAGCCGTCCCTGCCCACACCGTATTAATGAAACTCACCAGCCTTGCCTCCACCGTCAGTCTCTTTTTGTTTAGGCAAAAGATTTAATCCTTTAATGGAATCGAAATGCCTCCCGAAACACCCAGTACCGCACTGCACAGCAGTAGAGTATAGGTCATCCTTTTCTTCTGTCCTTTCATCATGTAAAATCCTTATAAATGAATACTCTTCCGGAAACAACCCTATACCAGGAAAACATCTCCGGCCTTTCTGAATCAGAGGCGGCTCAGAGGCTAAGGGAAGAAGGATATAACGAGATCCCTTCAGCCAAAAGACGCAGTTTCCTGTCTATCGCTTATGAAGTCATCAGAGAGCCGATGTTTCTTCTTCTGATAGGAGGCGGAATAATTTATTTTTTGCTTGGCGATGTGCAGGAGGCGGCGATGCTGGTTTTCTTTGTCTTCGTCGTCATAGGGATAACGCTCTATCAGGAAAGAAAGACAGAAAAGGCACTCGAAGCGCTGAGAGACCTTTCAAGCCCCAGGGCATTGGTCATAAGGGACGGCGCCCAGAAAAGGATCGCAGGGCGAGAAGTGGTGCGCGGTGACATTATCATCGTGTCCGAAGGCGACAGGGTGCCGGCCGATGCGATACTGATCTCATCGGTAAACCTCTCGGTTGATGAATCACTTCTCACCGGCGAATCGGTCCCGGTCCGAAAAACCTATACTACCGAACCTGCCGGGTTCTGCCGGCCCGGAGGCGACGATCTGCCCTGTGTCTATTCCGGAACCCTCGTGGTCAGGGGTATTGGGATCGCCAAAGTTGTTGAAACCGGTATTTGTAGCCAACTAGGTAAAATCGGAAAAGCATTGCAGTCGATAGAGTCTGAGGAAACCTTGCTTCAGAAAGAGACGGGCAATGTCGTCCGCAAGCTGGCTATGATAGGTCTGACACTCTTTTTATTAGTCGTTATCGTCTATGGGCTCACAAGGCACAACTGGCTGAACGGACTTCTTGCCGGCATTACTCTTGCGATGGCAATGCTTCCCGAGGAATTTCCGGTAGTGCTCACAATTTTCCTCGCTCTTGGCGCGTGGAGGATATCAAGGAAACGCGTCCTTACACGAAGGGTGCCTGCTGTAGAGACCCTCGGTTCCGCGAGCGTCCTCTGCGTAGATAAAACCGGTACCCTCACACTTAACCAGATGTCTGTTCAGAAGCTGTGCGTAGGCGCCAATTGCTACGATACAAGCGGACAGCCGAATGTGCTTCCGGAGGGTGCGCATGAGACTATTGAATTCAGTATACTCGCGAGTCAGACCTCACCGTTTGATCCCATGGAAAAGGCGCTCAGGGACCTCGGTGAAAAAACACTCTCCAACACCGAGCACCTTCATAATGACTGGACGCTAGTGCAGGAATATCCCCTTTCGAAGAATCTGCTGACGATGTCGAGGGTCTGGAAATCGCCGGACAGCAGGGACTTTGTCATAGCTGCAAAGGGTGCGCCTGAAGCGGTCTTCGATATATGCCATCTTGGAGAAGAGGAGATTCGGAGACTTTGTAAAGAGATAGACTCAATGGCTGCCGACGGATTAAGGGTCATTGGGGTGGCCAAATCTGAATTCCGGCAGTCTGAACTTCCGGAGGAGCAGCATGATTTCAAGTTCGAATTCCTCGGCCTGATAGGACTCGCCGACCCCGTGCGCCCGGGGGTCAGGGAGGCTATAAATGAATGTTACGGAGCCGGCATACGGGTCGTGATGATCACCGGTGATTATCCCGCTACCGCGCAAAATATAGGGAAACAGATAGGGCTTAGGGGACTCGATAATATCATCACCGGGCAGGAACTCGACGGGATGGACGATTCTGAACTTAACAAAAGAATCAGGACTGTAAACATCTTTGCGAGGGCAGTCCCAGAGCAGAAACTGCGCCTGGTAAACGCTATGAAGGCCTCAGGCGAAGTAGTGGCGATGACCGGCGACGGCGTCAATGATGCGGCGGCCCTCAAATCCGCCCATATCGGCATCGCTATGGGAGGCAGGGGGACAGACGTTGCACGTGAGGCATCGGCAATCGTCCTTTTGGATGACGATTTTTCTTCGATCGTTTCGGCTGTAAGAATGGGAAGGAGGATCTTCGATAATATAAAGAAGGCTATGGCTTATATCCTGGCGATACACGTACCTGTCGCAGGGATGTCCCTGCTGCCCGTTGTTTTTAACTGGCCGCTCGTTCTTCTGCCGGTTCATATCGTATTCCTGGAACTTATCATCGACCCTGCCTGCTCGATCGTCTTCGAGGCTGAAAAAGAAGAGGCCACTGTCATGACTCGGCCGCCGCGCACCCTTGCCGACCCTATCTTAAACAAACGAACAGTCGTCTTTAGTCTGCTTCAGGGGATTGGTGTTCTCTTCGTGGTGCTTGGCGTCTTTCTCATAGCCATTTACACCGGACAGGGGGAATTTGAGGCCAGGGCCCTAAGCTTTGCCACTCTCATCATCGCAAATCTTGGTTTGATAACCACGAACAGGTCCTGGACACAATCGATGCTCGATTCTTTGCGAACGCCCAACAAGGCCTTCTGGTTTGTCCTTGCCGGTGCGCTTTTTTTCCTGACTCTTGTTGTGCGCGTGTCTTTCCTTAGGGACTTGTTCAAGTTCAGTACTCTGCATATCCCGGACCTCCTGCTTTGTATCGCCGCGGGCGCGGTAAGCGTGCTGTGGTTTGAAGGGTTCAAGATTATCAACAGGAAGAAGCAAATCCTGTAGGACCCTGTCGTGATTACGGCGAATACGCCGATCCGTCACGTATGATAAAATTATCTGTGCAATATGTCGATATTATATTCCCGGTCAACCTCCGTCCCCTGACATACAAATGCCCTGAACATTTTTCAGGTCAGGTTAAAGCAGGGATGATTGTTTCCGCCCCTCTCAGAAACATCACCTCAAAAGGCGTCATCCTTAGCGTAAACGCCACTGCGCCTTCAGGGCTTATAAAGGAATTTTCATCTATTGAAAGCGATTCTCCCGTTTTCGGAAAAGGCATGCTTAAACTCCTGAGCTGGATGTCCGACTACTATATCACTTCCGAAGGAAGCATTCTTCAGCAAATGGCCCCGAAGGAGTTGTTTACGAAGACAGGGGCGAGACACAGAGCTTATAGTCTTCAGAGGCCGAAGTTCAAACTCCTTGACGTCTCAGGTGAAGATACCTCCCCGATAGCCGGGGCCGCCGCGGAAGAAGGGTACCGCGCCTTCCTCCTTCGCGCACCGTCCACAAACTATGAATACTCCTTTACCGCGGCGCTCCTGCGCACAGCCAATCTAAGAAACGTAGTTGTAGTTTTTCCTGAGGTCTCCCAGGCTGAGACCTTCTACAACACAGTAAAGGATTCCCTGGGAAACAGGGCTTGCCTGCTTCACGGAGAAGTTTCACGGGGGAGGCGTTCCAGCTCTTTGGAGGGCATACTATCGGGAAAACATGATATCGTCATAGGGACAAGGGCGGCCCTCTTCGCACCTCTAAAGACAGTTTCTTTGATAGCAGTCCTCCGTGAAGAAAGCGGTTCCTATAAGCTCGAAGAAGGCATTAGATATAATATCCGTGATGTGGCCGTTATGAGGGGTTTCCTCGAAAAATGCGCTGTGCTTCTGTCTTCGGTCGCGCCGTCTGTCGACTCTTCATTTAACGCACTGACCAAGAAATATTTCGAGGTGAAACCCTCGTTGCAGGCAGAGCGGCCCCGGATAACGATAATCGATATGAGATATGCCAAAAAGATAAGGCCTGGCATATCCAAAGGTGTATTCGATGCGGTAAGAAGCAAGCTTAAGGCGGAGAAAAAAATAATGCTTGTTTCTAACAGACGGGGATATTCCACACTTCTTCTTTGCGCGGACTGCGGCCATGAGGAAAGATGTGATATTTGCAATATTCCGCTCGTTATGCACAGAGACGGAAAAGTCATCAAGTGCCATTATTGCGGAAAAGTCCGCCCGATTCCCGACAGTTGCGGAAGATGCGGGGGGCGTAATATCGAACTCCTCGGCGCTGGGACGCAGAGGATACAAGAAGAGGTAGAAGAACTTTTCAAAGTTGAGACTCTCAGGCTCGACAGCGACGAAGTAACAAAGAAGTCGGATGCCGTGAAACTTCTGGGGAGTATTTCGGCCGATTCCGCAAGTGTGCTGATCGGCACTAAGATGGTGACGAAGCGGATCAGTCCTTCGGAAAAATTCAGGCTGGCCGTTGTCCTGAATGTAGATGCCTATCTGAATTTTCCTGATTTCAGGGCGTCTGAAAAGGGTTATCGCGAACTTGCAGCCGTAATCGATCTGGTTGAGCCGGGGGGCGAAGTAATATTTCAGACAAGGCTCCCGCAAAGCAGTCTGCTGCGCGGGCTTAAGACAGGTGATTATGACTCTTTCGTAAAAGAGGAGCTTGCCGCAAGAAAAGAACTCGCTTACCCGCCCTACTCGAAACTTCTTAAAATCACGGTCTCGGGAAACAGCCGGATAATAGACACGCTGGCAGGAAAAATCAGGGACATGGAGAGGGGCATTGAAGTCTTAGGTCCTGCCACGTCCAAGAATAAAAAAGGGAAGGAGGAAACGTCCTTCTTCCTTAAGTCCGTAAGCAGAAAAGCCTTGAACAATGCGGCAAGGTCGGTCCTTAATATGTGTGAAGGAATAAATGGATTAAAGGTCGTGATTGACGTAGACCCGGCATAATCCGCATAAGTGGGCTGTCTTCGGCCGGTTCACTTTGTCCGGTCAGCTTTTCCCTTTGCCATATCCAGCAGCAGAGAACGGTACACATCCTCCACCTGGCTTTTCGTCTGATCCTTCGACCCGCTATTGTCGATCACATAATCTGCCCCGGCCTTTTTCTCAGAGATAGGCAGCTGGTTCCGCAACCTGGCCTGCGCGTCGCTTTCGGAGACGCCCGTCATTGCCAGCCTCTTAAGTGCAGTCTCTTCTGAAG
>JBAIXS010000308.1:0-4285 GCA_037916395.1 Candidatus Sulfobium mesophilum | reverse complement strand
GAAGAGAGCACCCTGAACCGCGTTCTTGATCTGACGCTGCCGAACACAATGCTGCTGCCTTCTGTCTTCGGCCAGACCGAAAACCCCTCGGCCTTTCCGAGAATCAGCGCAGCGACATAATGCGTGAGTTCATGCAGGAAGGTGCCCGGGAGGAAGAAAATGAATTTCAATATAAGACGCAGTTTCGTCATTGCCTTGTTTTAAACAGATGAACCATTATATCAATTCCGTCCCGCAATAGTTGTTAACGGTCTGATAATTGAATTCAAAACTCATAGAAAAATCTCCCCTCGCCCCTCTTTGCCAAAGAGGGTAAATGCCTCCCGTTGGAAAAGGGAGGGCAGGAGGGATTTTACAATAATTGGCGGATACTATGTCGAGTCTGTTAATGAGATCGGCGGCATGCCCGCTTTCTTTCTTCAAGTCAGAAAGTATAGTTTTATAGGAAGTGTGTCGATATTTGTCAGGCAGTATTCGTATGACGCACCGGCGTATTACTGTCAGGAGTATGCTATAATAATCACCATTAGTATTTAAAATCAGCCGGTTATAGTCGGTAATGGAGCAGTTCCATAATCGAATTCGAGGTGAAAGTGGAAGATACAAACGAACTCATTAAGCAGCGCATCAAGAAAGTGGAAGAGTTGAAAGAGCTGGGGATCAAACCTTACGGGGACCCTTTCTGCGCTGAGCACCACGCCGCAGATCTTATTGCCGGATACAAGGACGCGGCGAAGGAGGAGCTTGAATCAAAAGCGGTTTCCTGCTCCCTGGCAGGCAGGATCGTTGCCATGAGGGATTTCGGGAAGGCGGCATTTGCTCACGTACAGGACGCAACCGGAAAGATACAGGTTTATCTTAAGAAGGACCTCCTGGGGGAAAGTTACAAACTCCTTAAGAAAGTTGATATCGGCGATATTATTGGACTGAAGGGAAGGCTCTTTCGGACGAGGACTAACGAGCTTACGGTTGAGGTGGAGTCCTTTACCCTAATGACGAAATCAATAAGGCCGCTCCCTGAAAAGTGGCATGGCCTGAAGGATGTTGAGACCAGATACAGACAGCGTTATGTTGATCTTATCGTAAACCCGGAGGTGAGAGAAAACTTTGCAAAGCGAAGCGTTATCATAAAGGGCGTCAGGGACTTCCTCGAATCAAAGGGCTTCATAGAGGTCGAGACACCGATGATGCACCAGATACCGGGAGGGGCGGCTGCGCGGCCGTTTAAGACCCATCACAACGCACTCGGCGTTGACCTTTATCTGAGGATCGCTCCCGAACTTTATCTTAAGCGGCTCCTTGTGGGCGGCTATGAGCGTGTATACGAACTGAACAAGAATTTCAGGAATGAGGGCATATCCACAAAGCATAACCCTGAGTTTTCGATGCTCGAATTCTACATCGCCTACAAAGATTATAACTATCTCATGTCATTCACCGAAGAGCTTATTTCTACAGTCGCAATGAAGGCTGTGGGGACTTTGCAGATACCTTATGGTGATGCGGTAATAGACCTTACACCGCCATGGCCAAGGCTGCCGATGCTTGAGGCCCTGGAAAAAAACGGCGTGCCTTCCGAAATACTTAATGACATGGACAAGGCAAAGACATGGGGAAGAGCCAATGGTGTCGACATCCCCGAAGGGTCTTCCCTGGGAAAAATCCTGGATGAGATATTTAAGGAAAAGGTCGAGCCCGGTCTTGTTCAGCCCACATTCATAATCGACCACCCTGTAGAACTTTCGCCGCTTGCAAAGAGAAAGCCCGAGGACCCATCACTTGTGGAACGGTTTGAATTGTTTATCTGTTCCCGCGAGCTTGCAAATGCCTTTTCGGAATTGAACGACCCCTTTGATCAAAGAGAGAGATTCCAAAAGCAGGTCGAGGCAAAAGAGAAGGGCGATGAAGAGACCATGTGGATGGATGAAGATTTTGTCAGGGCGCTGGAATATGGCATGCCTCCCGCCGCCGGTGAAGGAATCGGCATCGACCGGCTGATCATGCTCCTTACCAATTCCCAGTCCATAAGGGACGTTATACTCTTTCCTCAGCTTAAACCGGAGCAGTCTGAAAGGCCTGACAACGGGTAATGGGATTCCGGTCAGGCTGCAGAAACATCAGAGCGGTCCGGACAAGTTTAACCGCTTTCGGCGGTGTCAGAGGCTGCCAGGGCCGGTATGACAGACCTATGGAGAGATGGCTTCCATGAACATTTCTTACCAAGTATTCATTGCCCTCAGATACCTGAAGTCGAAGAAGAAATATAAGGGCGTTTCGGTTAACACAGCTATATCAATCGGAGGTGTTGCCGTTGGCGTTATGGCCCTTCTGGTCGTGCTTTCGGTAATGACGGGTTTCCAGCAGGACATTCAGAGGAAGATCCTTGGAGCAAACGCCCATATCATAGTCAGGGACTATAAAGGCGTGATGTCAGCGGATGGATACGAGGAGGTAGCGGCCAAACTCAGGGATGAGAAAGATATTGTGTCTTTTGCCCCTTTTGTTTTGGGGCAGGTCATGGTTTCATTCGGGAAGAGGGCGCATGGAGTATTTCTCAGGGGGATCGATCCTGCCAGCGAGTCAAAGACCACAGAGATATTGTCTCATATCAGGGACGGTGACATCAGGGGGCTTGACGGGGAAGACGGTCTCCCGGGGATTATACTCGGCAAGGAGCTGGCTGCGAACCTCGGTGTGTTTACAGGCGAGAAGATCAATATCGTCTCGCCCATTGGTGAAATCGGTCCAATGGGTATGCTTCCCAGGGTTAAGCAGTTCAGGGTCGTTGCAATATTCGAAATCGGCATGTTCGAATATGACTCGAACCTCGTGCTTACCGGCCTCCGGGCGGCCCAGGATTTTTTCGGCATGAAGGACCAGATATCAGGCGTTCAGCTTAAGCTTCATGACATCTACAAGGCGCCGCAAGTGAAGAAGAGACTTCAGGACAAACTGGGGTTTTCTTACCAGGTTCTCGACTGGATGCAGATGAACAAGAACCTGTTTTCAGCGCTGAAACTGGAGAAGTTTGCAATGTTTGTCATCCTTGTCCTGATTGTGCTTGTGGCCTCGTTCAATATTATCAGCAACCTCATCATGAATGTCATAGAGAAGAGCAGGGAGATAGCGATTCTCAAGGCCATCGGCGCTACCAACCGCGGCATAATGACTGTCTTTATGCTTCAGGGACTATTCATTGGCCTTATAGGTACGGTCATAGGTCTGGCGGGCGGATACCTGACAGGCGTTATTCTTAATAAATACGAAATTATAAAATTACCGGCAGATGTTTATTACCTAAGCCATCTGCCTGTGAAGATGGAGCTTTTTGATTTTGTTACGGTATCGGTTTCTGCGGTCATTATCAGCTTCCTTGCGACTCTTTATCCGGCCTGGCAGGCTGCAAAACTGAGCCCCGTGGAACCCTTGAGATATGAAGAGCGAAGTTCTTATCAAGACGGTTGGCGTCACAAAATCATTCAGGACTGAGGCGGGGGAGCTTAAGATCCTAAAAGGCATAGACCTCTCGGTCGGAAAGGGGGAGATGCTGGGCATCATAGGGGCCTCGGGCGCGGGCAAGAGCACGCTGCTACAGATTCTCGGCGCTCTTGATAAGCCAACCTCGGGCAAGGTACTGTTCAAAGAAAAAGACATCGCTTCGATGGACGATAACTCCCTTGCGAGGCTCAGAAATACAAGCATAGGCTTTGTCTTTCAGTTTCACCACCTGCTGCCGGAATTTAACTCAGTTGAAAACGCGATGTTTCCGGCTATTATAAGCGGTATGTCTTTTTCAGCTGCCGAAAAGAAGGCCGAAGAGCTTCTTGGTGAGCTTGGTTTATCGGGCAGGGTCAGACACAGACCCGGAGAATTGTCAGGCGGCGAGCAGCAGCGCGTTGCTGTTGCCAGGGCGCTTATTCGGGACCCCGAGGTGGTGCTTGCGGATGAACCGACCGGCAATCTTGACACCGCTACCGGCAACGACCTCTTCGAATTATTTCTCGACCTGAATAAGAAAAAGGGGATAACCTTTGTGGTCGTTACGCATAACAAGTCTCTTTCAGACCGCTGCCATAGGGTGCTCGAAATGGCCGACGGGTTGTTCCTGTAACCAGCTCCGGAAGACTCAGAAGCGGTCAGGCATCCAATCTGAGGAGTTGTTTCTCTATTTCAGCCGACCAGGCGCGATAGCCTTCATCACTGAGGTGGACGCCGTCATCAAGCAGGAAGGATGCCCTCGGAGAGCCTGAAGAGTCGAGAAAAACCGCATGGATGTCGGAGTAAA
>JBAIXS010000307.1:0-4939 GCA_037916395.1 Candidatus Sulfobium mesophilum | reverse complement strand
TGGAGCCGAGAAGCGGATTCGAACCGCCGACCTGCTGATTACGAATCAGCTGCTCTACCAGCTGAGCTATCTCGGCACCCCGTTATTCTATCAGAAAGTAAAAAAATATTTCTGCCATCCGGATTGTCTTTCTCAAAAAGGTTTCATTTCGTCTTTTTTATATTGACAACTTTTTCAAAAAGAGCGATTATGTTTGCAGGAAATTATAGATTGATAATGATAGTTAATAGCTTGTCATGTCTTTCTGTTAATTGGGCGACCGAATTATTGCGAAACCCCCGGCATCATTTATTTTCAAAAATAACCCAGAGAATTGCTTCAATAAATCATTATAATCTTTCGGAGGTAGAGCCATGAGTTTGTCAAGGAGAGATTTTTTGAAGATTTCCGGAGGCACGGCCGTTGCAGGAACCCTTGCTTCCGGGCTGGTTCCCCAGGATGCACTAGCTGCTGAGAAGGAACTGAAGATCAAGGGTGCGACCGAGACCAAAACCATATGCCCTTACTGTTCAGTGGGCTGCGGGATATCTGTCTACACAAAAGACGGAAAGGTCATTGACACGGAGGGCGACCCCGAGCACCCAACGAACGAAGGGACCCTCTGCCCGAAAGGAGGATCTTTATATCAGATAATAAATAATCCCCTCCGGCTTACCAAACCCAAATATCGCGCACCCGGCGCGACCGAATGGAAAGATGTCGAATGGGACTGGGCCCTGGACGAGATAGCAAAGAGGGTCAAAGAAACCCGCGACAGGACTTTCAAGACCATGTCTAAATCAAAGATCAAGGAGAAAAAACCGGACGGCTCCGAGGTCGAGGTGGAGAAGGAATTCACGGTCAACCGAACTGATGCCATAGCGCATGTCGGAAGCGCGGCACTGGACAACGAGGAATGCTACATGCTCCAGAAACTCGTGCGATCGTGGGGACTTGTTTATATCGAACACCAGGCCCGAATATGACACTCCGCAACTGTTGCGGCTCTGGCAGAGTCGTTCGGTCGCGGTGCGATGACAAACAACTGGATTGATATCAAAAACGCCGATGTTATCCTGGTGATGGGAGCGAACCCCGCCTCGAATCATCCTATATCGATGAAATGGATAATGCGGGCAAAAGACAAGGGGGCAAAGCTGATTGTCGTAGACCCCCGGTTCACGCAGACGGCGACAAAGGCGGACATATATGCCCCGATGCGCTCCGGGAGCGATATCGCATTCCTTGGCGGCATGATCAAGTATATTGTCGATAAGAACCTGTACTTCAGGGAGTATGTTGTGAATTATACTAATGCGTCGTTTCTTGTTAACCCCGAGTTCAAAGGCCCCTCTCAGCTTGACGGCCTTTACTCCGGATATGACCCTAAAACGAGGAAGTATGACAAGAAGACCTGGGCATTTCAGATGGACGACAAGGGCATACCTAAGAAAGACATGACGCTGAAGGACCCCAACTGTGTATTTCAGCTCCTGAGGAAGCAATATGCCCGCTATACCCCTGAGAAGGTCTCATCTATAACAGGGACGCCGGTTGATAAATTGATCGAGGTGTATAAGACGTTCGGCTCAACTGGGAGGCCGGATCGATCTGGTACAGAGCTTTATGCGATGGGATGGACTCAGCATACCATTGGCACTCAAAACATCAGGGCTATGTCGATAATACAGCTCCTGCTGGGGAACATGGGTATTGCTGGCGGCGGCATTAACGCCCTTAGGGGCGAAAGCAATGTTCAGGGCTCAACGGATAGCGGACTTCTGTTCCATATCCTTCCCGGCTATCTGCCCGTCCCGACGGCTTCCGTAGTTGATTTGAAGGCATACGTCGAAAAGTTCACCCCTAAGACGAAAGATCCAAAGAGCGTTAACTGGTGGGGGAACCGCTCCAAGTATATTACAAGTCACCTGAAGGCTATATATGGAAAGACCGCCACTGCTGAAAACGATTTTGGATACTCGTGGCTTCCCAAGCTTGATGAGGGCATGAACGCATCCTGGCTCATGCTTTTCGACCAGATGTTTAAAGATAAGTTCGAAGGCTTTTTTGCATGGGGCCAAAATCCAGCCTGCTCCAGCTCGAACGCGGGAAAGGTGAGGAAGGCCCTTTCCAAACTCAAATGGATGGTCAACGTAAATCTCTTTGATAATGAGACAGGCTCGTTCTGGAAAGGGCCGGGTATGAATCCCAAGGATGTACAGACTGAAGTGTTTATGCTTCCCGCATGCTCCTCAGTAGAGAAAGAGGGTAGTCTCACCAATAGCAGCAGACTTGCCCAGTGGAGATATGTCGCTATAAAACCGATTGGCGAATCGAAGCCGGATTCCGAAATCATGAACGAACTCTATTTCAGGGTCAAGAAGCTTTATAAGGAAAAAGGCGGGAAGTTTACGACTCCTATAATGAACCTCACCTGGGACTATGGAGAGAAGGGTCCCGATGGAAAGATCAAGGAAGTAAATATCCATAACGTAGCAAAGGAGATCAATGGTTACTATCTGGAGGACGTCTTTGACAAGAAAGCCACTCCTCCCAAGCAGCTCGGCAAAAAAGGCGAACTCTGCACCAACTTTGTTTCCCTGCAGGACGACGGCACTACCTCCTGCGGCAACTGGATATTCAGCGGCAGTTATACGCAGAAGGAAGGGAAGGTTATCAATATGATGGCCAGACGGGGCAAGAATGATCCCACAGGTCTCGGTCTTTATCCTGAATGGGCGTGGTGCTGGCCTGTTAACAGGAGGATATTGTACAACCGGGCCTCGGTCGATATGAAAGGGAATCCATGGGACCCAAAGAGAGCTGTCATAAAATGGAACCCAAATAAGGTTGATCCGAAGACGAAAGAGCCTGCGCCGGGATGGGATGGTGACGTCCCTGACGGCCCTGCTCCTCCCATGGCTGATGAGAAGGGGAAATATCCCTTTATCATGATGGCTACCGGAGTCGGAGGTATCTTCGGCCCGGGCCTTGCAGACGGCCCGTTCCCCGAGCATTACGAGGCGCTGGAATGCCCGCTTCAGGAGAACCCGATGTCGAAGCAGAGGATTAACCCGACGGTCAAGATCTTCTATGAAAAAGGGGGAAAAGGCGCAGTCGAGGACGTATTTGCCTCCTGCGATGTTCGTTTTCCGTTCGTGGGAACGACCTACCGTGTTACCGAGCACTGGCAGACTGGCGTCATGACAAGGCATGTGCCCTGGCTTTTAGAGATGGTGCCGCAGCAGTTTGTTGAGATGAGTGAAGAACTGGCGAAGGAAAAGGGGATAAAGAATGGCCAGAAGGTGAAGGTCTCATCGGCCCGCGGCGAAGTGTGGGCAATAGCTGTGGTGACCAAGAGGTTTAAGCCTTTCAAAGTCGCGGGAAGCACGGTGCACCAGGTCGGCCTTCCCTGGTGTTTTGGATGGCAGCAGCCGGCGGATGGAAGCGGAGGGGACAGTTCCAACCTTCTGACCCCGACGATAGGCGACGCAAACACAATGATACCCGAGACGAAGGCCTTTATGGTCAACGTCGAGAAGATATAGGAGGCTGTCATGGCGAATGCTAAAACAAAAGGCGTGCTTATAGATCTGACAAGGTGTATCGGTTGTCGCGGCTGCCAGGTTGCCTGCAAACAATGGAATGAGCGTTCGGTCAAGAAAACGGCATTGACCGGCAACTTCACCAGCCCCCTGGAGCTGAACTCGGAAACCTATACACTTGTTAAGTTTGTCGAGTCAGAAGAGAAGCAGCAAATGAACTGGGACTTCATCAAGGTGCAGTGCATGCATTGCAAAGATCCCGCCTGCGCCTCGGCCTGCCCGGTGGGCGCCTTCCGGAAAACACCTGAAGGGCCGGTCATCTACCAGCAGGAGAAGTGTATAGGCTGCCGCTACTGCATGATGGCCTGTCCCTTCGGCATCCCTAAGTATGAGTGGGATAAAAGGTGGCCTATCGTCCAGAAATGCACCTTCTGCGCCGACCGCCTTGCCGACGGCATGATGCCGGCCTGCGCAAAGTCCTGTCCGCCGGGCGCGATCTATTTCGATGATCGCGACAAGATTGTGGAGGAGGCGGAGAGGCGTCTGAAGGATAACCCTGACAAATATGTTCCCCACATTTACGGCAAGGATGAGGCCGGGGGGACATCATGGATGTATCTTTCAGCAGTGCCGTTTGAGGTTTTGGGGTTCAAGACGAATATACCGAATCAGCCGCTGCCCAATCTGACGTGGAACATGCTTTCGTCGATACCGTACAAGGTGGTGGGGGCGGTTGCCCTTCTGTCAGTCATAGCGTACATACGGAACCGGGGCAACGGCGCCGGTAACGAGAAAGGGAAGGAGGGATAAGCCATGAACCAAAATGAAAAACGCGTTCCGTTTTTTTCCGTAGGCACCATTATAGTGATGGCGCTTATCGCCGTCGGCCTATACTCCGCCTTGTACCGGTTTCAACATGGACTTGGCGGCTCTACAAACCTCAGCGATAATGTGCCCTGGGGTCTTTGGGTAGCATTCGACGTTCTTGCCGGCGTGGCCCTGGCAGCCGGAGGATTCGGTATTACCGCTGCGGTCTATGTATTTAACATGAAGAAATATAAACCGATAGCCCGCCCTGCGATTTTGACGGCGTTCCTTGGCTATCTGGTCGTCGTCATTGGACTGGTAATCGATATCGGCCAGCCTCTTCGTTTCTGGCATCCGCTTGTGATGTGGCAGCACCGCTCGGTCATGTTCGAGGTTGTCTGGTGCATAACCCTCTATAGCACTGTGCTCGCCTTTGAGTTTGCTCCTGCCCTGCTTGAGCGGCTCAAGCTTAACTTTCTTTTGAAAGTTTTGAAGTTAATCACCTTCCCTTTGGTGATCGCCGGCATCGTTTTGTCCTTCCTCCACCAGTCTTCCCTGGGTGGGTTCTTCCTGATCATGCCTGAGAGGCTGAGTCCTCTTTGGTATTC
>JBAIXS010000306.1:0-13126 GCA_037916395.1 Candidatus Sulfobium mesophilum | reverse complement strand
ATTTGCTTTATCTTTTCTCTTGATATCCCCTTCCCGGTATCGGAGATCCTTATCTCAATACACCCTTCGATTGCGGAACTTGACAGACCGAGCACCCTCGTCTCTGCGGTCATTGCCTCGATGGCATTCTGTATGAGGTTGGCTATCGCCTGCATCAATTGCATGGGATCGGCTTGAATGGAAGGGAGACCGCTCCGCAGTTCAGTCTCAACATCTATGGCCTTTTCCTCGAACTCCCGCTCAAATATGGTAAGGGCCTTCATGATTACGTCATTAACGTCAGTCGGCTCGACATATGAGAGGGTCATCATCTGGATGCCGACGATCTGTTTAATCATTTTTTCCAGTTTTGCGACGTCTTCGATGATCATTTCCATGTATTTCTTGTTAGGGTTTCCTTCCGGGAGGCTATCCTTCACCCTGCGTGCATAACCCCCTATAGAAACAAGAGGATTTCTCACCTCATGAGCTACCTCGTCCATCATCTGCTCCAGCGCTCCAAATTTTTCATTTTCTACCAGTTTTTCGTGGGCTTGTTTTATTTTCAGGAGAGACCTGACGCGTGCAGACAGCTCCTTGTAATCAAAGGGCTTTGCAAGATAATCGTCTGCGCCGGTGTCGAGTCCCTTCACCTTGTCCGATATCTCGCTTTTTGCAGTCAGCATCAGAACAGGGATATATTTTGTGTCTTCATTGGTTTTAAGTCTCGCGCAGACCTCATAACCGTTGAGCTTAGGCATCATGACATCCAGAATAATCAGATCGGGATTGTATGAACCGACAGATGCGAGGCATTCCTCACCGTCATAAGCCTCGGAAGTATCGTACCCTTCGGACCTCAGCCTCTTCCTGAGCAGTTCAACAGTATCCAGTGTGTCATCCACGATCAAAATCTTATTGCTCCTGTTCATGGGCCGGCCTCATGGTCCTCGAGGTAATGTTTGACCTGTTCGGGAAGTTCATGGACGTCAATAGGTTTCGGTATGTATCCGACGCAACCTGCCTCGATGGCCTTCTCCTTGTCTCCCTTCATGACATGCGCGGTGAGGGCTACGACCGGAATGTCCCTGTACTCCTCCTGTATTTTCAACCTTCTGGTGACCTCGTAACCGTCAATTTTAGGAAGGGAGATATCCATCAGAATCAGATTCGGTCTTTCGTCCTGCGCCTTCTGTAGCGCATCCTCTCCGTCAACGGCCTCGACCATCACATATCCTCTGCTCTTCAACACTTTGACAACGAGTTCACGGTTGTCCTCGTTGTCATCAACAACCAGTATTTTTCTGGATAAACTTTTTTTTATTTCTTCCATAATCCTCTCCTGCACGCCGGAACATTACGGCTTATCGCATTTGGAGATCGTCTCCTTAATCTCTTTCAGCAGTCCTTCAGTCGTTAACGTGGCTCTGTTTAATATCCCCCGAATCCTGCCGTTGAGTTCGGAGATTTGTCTTTCAGTCAGCTCCCTCTGGGTGACGACGATGAGAGGGATGTTCCTGATCTCGTCGTCCGCCTTCATATGTTCAAGAACATCGACAGCGCTCACGTCCGACATCGTCAGATTCAGTACTATGAGGTCGGGCTTTGATCCCCTCATTGCATTGACCGCCTCCTCGCTTGTGTACGCCTCCATTACCTGATAGCCGGCCTCGGTGAGCATCGTGCCTATCAGCTTCACCGCATCCCGTTCATTATCGACGATCAATATCTTCTTTATCTCAGCCATTTTTTCCAGATTTTTCAACTTGCGCAAAAGAATGTCTTTCTCAATCGGTTTCACTATATATTCGGCAGCACCGAGACTGAACCCCAACTGCTTTTCGTCTATGATCGACAGTACGATGACCGGAATATCCTGGGTTTCAGGCGTGCTCTTGAGCTCACGGAGCACCTGCCAGCCGTCCTTTACGGGCATCATAATATCCAAAGTTATGGCGATGGGCTTAATCTCCCTGGCCTTCTCAACTACATTTTCACTGCTGACAAGGCCCACTACATGATAATCTTTCCCGAGATATTTTCGGATAATCTCGATGGCCTCGGGGTTGTCGTCAACAGAAAGGACGCATTTTTTGCGCTCAGCCGGCCCGCTTTCCTCCGCCCCGGCTGCAAACTTATCTATCTCGTATAACTCAGCCGTTTCTAGCAGCAGTCTTTCGATGATCTCGCACCCTTTACAGAACTCGATCTTTTCAGGATAAGAAGCGACCTTCGTTCCCCTGCAGTGAGTTCCGGTGATCAGCCAGCATCTGCTCTCGTCACTGGCGTAGCCCGGACAGCTTGTCTGGCCGCAATGAAAATATTCCCAGCATCTTATGAGACTCCCTGCATACTGGGGCTCCTTCAAAAAAACCCCTGTGGAGGCGTTAAAATAGGAAGACAGGCCTTCTGCCATCAGGGTCTCGACCGCCGGTTCGGCGGATTTTTCCAGGATCTCTCTTCGGGCGGGAAGCGTGAAGAAGAATCTGCTGCCTTTTCCGTATTCGCTCGTCACCCAGATCACCCCTTTATGCAGGACCACGAGACCTCTTGCGATACTCAGTCCGAGGCCGGTACCTTCGTACTGGCGGGTGGAGGAGATGTCCAGCTGACTGAACTTGTCAAAGAGTTTTGACATGTCCTCTTCCTTGATCCCTATTCCGGTGTCCTCGACGCAAACCTCAACAAAACGCGGAGGGTCCCCTGCTTTGATGCCCTTGTCGGACGCACGGGTCGTTATAGCAATTCCTCCTTTGCTTGTGAACTTCACGGCATTGGACAGAAGGTTTATCAGTATCTGTGCAACTTTGTCTTCATCTGCAAAAACATGGGGCAGGTTTTCGTCGAAGTCAAGGCGGATCGAGAGCCCTTTTTGCCGAATCATAGGTTCGAAAGTCGGCAGGACTGATTCAGTAACCCATTTAATGTCTATCTCCCGTGGATGCAGTTCTACTTTGCCCGATTCTATCTTGGAAATGTCCAGGACATCGTTGATCAACTGCAGGAGATGTTTTGAATTGCTGACCACCTTATGGAGACTCTTTTCCTGCTCTTCGTTTATGGGACCGTCCACCCCGTCGAGCAGAAGTTCGGTAAAGCCGATAATGGCGTTCATCGGCGTCCTGAGTTCATGGGACATGTTGGCAAGAAAGGTGGATTTCAGCTTGTCCAGTTCCCTGAGTTCCCTGTTTGCCCTTTCAAGCAGGGTCAAAAGCTCGGTCCTTTCATTCAGAAGATTGGTCTTTCTCGTAACTTCGCGCTCCAGTTTGCGGCTGAAAGATGAGATGCTTTCGACCATATAATTGAAAGTATTGCCGAGGACGCCGATCTCATTCTTCGCTGTAACATCCACTGAAACTGACATATCCCCTTCTGCGAACCTCTTCGCCTTTTCGGCGAGGTTTTCTACAGGACGCCTGATGAGTTTAGTCAGCATCGTATAAATGATCACCGTGATCGCGCTTATACTGAATAATCCCAAAAATATCGTTCTATTTCTTGCGGCAGCGACCTGGGCATACGTGCGGTTGGCCTCAATCTTCAGTATCATGCCCCCGAGTATCTTTCGTGAAGATCCGTGACAGCGATAGCAGCCGTCTTCGTTCAGAATGGGATGCATGATGAAAAGGTATCTCCCCCCTTTGATCTCATCGAAAAAAAGCTTCTGCGGCCCTCCTTTTGCCAGTACCTCGTCCAGGTTGCTAATCACTTTCTCGCTATACAAAGAGGCCGAGAGCGTTTTTTTGATGGCGTCCTGATGGGTGGAATAGGCTACTTTTTTGTTAGAATCACAGACGTCAACCTCGACGTCCTTTATCTTATCTCTTATTTCGGATAACTGTCTTGTAATGCCGTCTGAGTCTCCCACGGACATGGGATATATAAAAGACGAATGGACTGACAGGGCAAGCTCTCTGCAGTACATCTCCATGATCTCCGTTCTGTCTTTCATGCCGTAATGGAGCCGTACGACAATTTCGATGCCCAGGACAAAGACGATCGTGATTATGATTACCGCAAGTATCTCGTTGCCCAGCCGTTTTCTTATAAGACCGAACATGTCTCTTCCCTGCGCCGTACAGGACGTCGCTGCAAAGATTTGTAGACATCCTTCGACTCACCGGAATGTTCTACGTAATCGCGCATATGCATATCAACCCGCTCTAGTTAAATTCTCCGCCGAAAAGTGAAAAAATACAACAATTCTTTCCCGCTGTGAAAAAGCGAGACCCGGGAGTGGGTTATCAGCGTGATGGCAGTTGTAAGATGGTGCTATAATTGAGAACGACAAAAGGGCTGCTATAGAAATCTTTTAATGGTTCGCTTAACTTTAAAGTATGAAAATATTGTCACGTAAGGGAAGCATTGTTCTTCTCGTAATCGTTGCCACCTTCTCATTAATGCAAGTGTATGGGCGCTTCATGGTCGTGCGGTCAGACCCATATCTATTTTCGATACAATTTTTGATGAATAACAGAAATGTCACAGATAGAATTGGTAAACCCCAAAAAATAGCGCTGGCCTTATTTGACAGTTATGATGTACATAATAATCCCGTCACTGAAGGGACAGCGAAGTTTACTTTTGTTGTTCATGGTTTGAATGGCGATGGCAAAGCCCTTTTGGAATTAAGCAGAAAGAAGAAAGATTGGCAGATGAATAAGGCAGATTTACTCTTAAAAAATGGTCAGCAAGTTGATCTTCTATCCGGTACAGCAGATTTGTCCCGTCAGAAAGCACTATAATTTTTCAGAGTGAAAAATAGAGGCAATGCAGATGGTGAGTGGACGGATAGTTTCCGGACCTCGATCCCGTCATAGAGATAAAGAGACACGATGAGGCGCTTTGTAAGGACGAAGCTGCCGGTTCTTCCTTCCTGAAAGATATGAGATTCCCCTTCCTGACTCTACAACCTGTCCGGAGGCGCTCTACATTAACGGCAGTCAGCTTTTGAAAGTCAGCTCTGTCACTCCGCAGGCTTTCAAAGAAGCCGGGATGCCTGCTCTGCCACAGAGGAGCGCGCCGTCTTGTTCAGATTGAGATAGCAGAAATTCTGCTCGTTTATGAACCTGTCGATAAGATATGCCAGGCCGTTTGAGTGCGAGTCCAAAAATGGATGGTCGACCTGCTCCAGATCGCCCGTAAAGACAATCTTTGTGCCCTCCCCGCATCTGGTGATGATCGTCTTGATATCGATCGGCCTCAGCTGCTGCGCTTCGTCAACGATAAAATAGCGCCTCGGCAGGGAGCGGCCCCGTATATACGTAAGAGGTTCGATCTGTATCACACCCGAATCGATCAGATACTGATAGCTTCGGTACTTCATCGAGATATTGTCCTTGATCAGACCCTTGGGAGTCCCTACGATGATCTCCAGGTTGTCGAAAATAGGCTGCATCCATGGGTTCAGCTTCTCTTTAATGTCTCCGGGCAGATATCCGATATCGATGCCGCCAAGCGGGATAGTGGGGCGGGCGACAAGGACCTGCTCGTAAAGAGGAGACTTCTTTGTCGTCTGGTGAAGGGCAGCGCTCAATGCAAGAAGCGTCTTGCCAGTCCCGGCCGTGCCCGTGAGGGCAACAATCTCGATCTCAGGTCTGGTAAGGGCATCGATCGCGCATTCCTGCTCAGTATTTTTCGGAGAGATATTATCAAGCGACCTGCCATTTTTTATCTTCGACTCGTTGTCCTTCCCCTGAAGTCTGAAGATGCCCGAGTCTGTCTGCATGTAGCGTATCGAAAGTATTACTTTGGAGGATCCCCTCCCCTCAAGTACCCGCCCATGTTCTTTATAGATGGACGTCTTGTCATGCTTATAATCCTGGGAGGAGATCCCGAACGACTCGGCCTTGATCCTCACCGCAGTGTCCTTCGACACGACAGCCACGCTGCCGTTTTTATTCTTATCCGCAAACTTCGCCGCAACCGATATGATCCTGTTGTCCGGGGAGTCCTTCATCGGCAGCCTCGACCGCTCATCGGTCTCTATCCGGAGCATGCCGCCCTTGCCGTTTGGGATCATCACCCCTTTCGATAAATCGCCTTTTCCTCCGCTGCCGTTTTTGCAGAGCGACCCGAGGAACTTAAGTGCCTGCCGGGCCGAGTAGGGGATCTCGCCGTGGCCTTTTTTCAGTTCGTCGAGCTCCTCGATCACCGAGATAGGGATCAGGATGTCGTTGTCTTCGAACTTGAAGATGGATTTAGGGTCGTGGATGAGGACATTGGTGTCAAGGACGTATATCTTTTTCAAATCTGCACTCTCCTTTTTATTTTTCGCAATGCGCCGAAGATGTAAGCCGATAAGGGGCCGAAGGGAAAAAAGGGAATAAAATTCTGTCGCGGGAGATTTACGATGCAACGAATAGCCTGTACTGGCCATCCGTTTCCATTAACCATGTAAACACACAACCATTAATCGTATTATTACAACTAAAAATTTTTTTTACAATAAGAAAAACTGACTCATGAAGCTCTCTTTCTGCGAATAAAAGACATCATATTCCCATATGTTTCTTCCAGTACTCATATTCATACGGCCATTCTTCTTTTCGATAAGACATGAGCGCCTTCATCCGCTCACGGAAATTATTGCGATGTTGATCAATATCGCCAGGCACTTCGCTCATGGTTATTGCGTCAACCAGCCGCCTGCCCACCGCCTGAGCCTCCTTCTGCAGCTGGTCCGTAAAACCGCCTTCAGGCATCTGGGACATGGCAGCCGACACCCCGCCCACAGGTATGATGCCGGTTGTGATCAGAAAATGATTCATATAATCTACGATGGGCTCGTCGCCGCCTCCACCGGAAGTCACCACTGATGCACCATACTTGCCCCAGAACTGCATGCAATGCACAACACCGCAGCAACGGTCCATAAACGCCTTAAGCTGTGCACTCACGTTAAAAATATAATTAGGGCTGGCTAAAACCAGGCCGTCGGCTCTGACAATTCTTTCCTTCAGCGACTCGAAGTCGTCCTTCTGCGCACAACGGCCTTTCTTATGGCAGATGTCACAGCCCCGGCAGGGCAGCACCGTGTCCCCTTTTAAGATTATGACCTCTGTCTGAGCACCTGCGGCCTCAGCGCCGGCCAGCACGCAGCGCAACAGTCCGGCGGTATTGCCCTTCAGTCCGTGCGGGCTGCCGAGAATAGATATGATTTTCATAAAAATCTCCCTTACTATTATAAACCGCAGTTTAAAACTGCCTGTTGTTATTTACATCATTATAATGCAATACTTAAAAGAGCATTATGCAATATATGTACCGCGGAGTATTAAGCGTGGCAATTTTTTTATGGCCGCTCTTCCGGCAAACAACGACTGAGAAGAACTGATGAAAGTATTATTGGTATACCCTGAATATCCGGTTACTTTTTGGAGTTTCAGATACGCACTGAGTTTCATCTCCAAAAAGGCCAGCTTTCCGCCACTGGGGCTTCTTACCATAGCAGCTCTGCTTCCGAAAGAATGGGAGTTGCGGCTGGTTGACATGAACGTGAGGAAGCTAAACGACAAAGACATTCTCTGGGCCGATTATGTATTTGTGAGCGCAATGATCGTACAGGCCCAATCCGTAAGGAAGGTCCTCGACAGGTGCAGGGCCCTGGGCCGCAAGATCGTGGCTGGCGGCCCGCTCTTTACCACAGGGTACGAAGAATTCTCCGATACGGCGGACCATTTCGTGCTTAATGAGGCCGAGAAAACTCTTCCTATGTTCCTGAGCGACCTGGAACAGGGATCGCCTAAGAAAATTTATTCATCATCCCAATGGGCGGACATGACCACCTCTCCGGTGCCCAGGCGGGAGCTTGTAAGAACCAGGGACTACGGGGCCATGAACATTCAGTACTCGCGCGGATGTCCTTTCGATTGCGAGTTTTGTAATATTACTTCCCTTTTCGGGCGCCTGCCCAGGACCAAGAGCAAAGAGCAGCTTATTTCGGAACTCGACAATATCCATGCGCTCGGCTGGAAGGGCTGTGTCTTCATAGTAGATGACAACTTTATAGGAAACAAAGTGAAGCTCAAAAATGAAATACTTCCGGCGATGATAGAATGGATGAGCCGAAATGGTTACCCCTTTACGTTTACCACCGAGGCGTCCCTCAACCTGGCGGATGACGACGAACTGATGGGCCTTATGGTCGAGGCCGGGTTCGACCAGGTGTTCGTCGGCATTGAGTCGCCAAACGCTGACAGCCTTGACGAATGCGGCAAGCGTGCAAACCAGGGCCGCGATATGATCGCAAGCATAAGAAAAATGCAGCAGTACGGGCTCGAAGTCCAGGGAGGATTTATCGTTGGGTTTGACAATGACCCTCCGGAGATATTCGACCGGATGATATCTTTCATACAGGACTCATCGGTAGTCACCGCAATGGTCGGCATGCTCAATGCGCTCCCCAGCACTAAACTTCATAACCGGCTCATGAAAGAAGGCAGACTACTCGAACAGACATCGGGCAACAATACGGACTTTTCGATCAACTTCATGCCGTCAATGGAGTATAACAGCCTGATTAGGGGATATAAGAGGGTCATGCAAAACATTTACTCTCCGAAACAATACTATATGAGGGCCAGGACGTTCCTTCAAAACTACAGGCCCGGTAGCAACAGGATATTTCACATCAGATTCAACTATATGATGGCTCTTCCGAAGTCCATTCTACGCATTGGGATATTGGGCAAAGAACGTTTTCAGTACTGGAAGCTCTTCTTCTGGTCTCTATTCAGACGTCCGAAACTTTTTCCTCACGCAATTACGCTTTCGATCTATGGTTTTCATTTCAGAAAAATGGTGCAGGAGCTTGTTAAGCGCGATTTAACGAAGAATAGTTGTGACAGTTGAGTTAAACTCATCTTACGGCAGCATTAGCCCCTTTTACCTTTTGCTTTTTGCAATAAACCATGTGAATAAACCTTCAAGGGTAACATTCTTCTCTTCATCCACGATCCTCACGATGACATCCACAAGGGTCCGTCCTTTTTCCGAAAGTTCTTTTTTTGCCTTCATGGCACTGTCTTGCTCAATAAAGCCTGTTGAAAATAGCCTCCCCTTTGCGGGGTTTTTATATTTGGCTTCAACTCTCCTGACTACTGGGAAATAAGCTCCCTTCCAGTCGCCAAAGTTTCTCTCCAGAATCTCCCCGCTTGAGGCTTCTGCCAGTGAATATTGGGCAGATGCATGCACTGTCCCCAGATGGTTCTGATATTCTGTGCGGTCTTCAAGCATAAGAATCGTGTCGGGGACATCTGACTTCTTTATCAACAGGATTTTATTGAAAGGCAGGTCCAGTACGTTCATTTTTTCCCTTCGCATAAGTTATTAATCATAGCTAGTACTTAACGTGTTTCATAAATTCGGTCCATATCGGCAGGGCCGTCTCCGAACCGGTTTCCTCGATGCCCAGGGCGGTGTGGTCGTCCCTGCCTACCCATACTCCTACTGCCAGGCGGTCGTCAAAGCCCACAAACCATGCATCAGAATAATCATTGGTAGTACCCGTTTTTCCATAGACGGTCCGGGGCACCGCCCTTGCCATGCCGGCAATCCCGGACTCGATTGTAGCGCGCAGGAGCACCCTCATCTTTTCTATGACATCCGCAGACAAAACCTCCTGCGACGAAGTTACGGCGCGTTCCACAACTGCGCCATTTTTGTCCTTTATCAGGATATAGGCCACAGGCTTAATTCTTCTGCCCGCAGCAATAGCTGCATAGGCTGCGGTCAGCTCTATGGGAGTCACCTCAAAAGAACCTAGCGCTATCGACGGACAAGTGTCCAGTCTGGTTGTTATGCCGCATTGCATGGCCATTGTGCGCACGCTGTCAAACCCGATCATCTGGGCAAGCCTTACCGTTGCAGAATTAAGAGATAGCGCAAAGGCGGTCTTGAGGGATACGTTTCCGTGGTATTCCCCTTCGGAATTCCTCGGGGACCAGAAGCGGCCGGCCTCCGGTTCCGGGATTCTGACAGGTTCATCAAGGATGCTGTCATTGTACGACATGCCCCTCCGAAACGCCTCGGCATATACAAAGGTTTTAAAGGCCGAGCCGGGTTGTCTTAGCGCCATAGTGGCACGATTAAACTCTGAGGCGCTGAAATCACTCCCCCCAACCATCGCCTTTATCGCGCCGGTTTGGATATCGAGTGCCACAAGCGCTGCCTGCACTCCCGGCCTTGTCCTTAGTTCCACCCGCCGCACCCCGTCTCTCACTGCACGTTCCGCGAGGGCCTGCATTGTTGAGTCGATTGTAGAATACACATGAAACCCCTTCTGATACATAGCATCACCATATTTCGCCGACAACTGTTGTCTCATAAAATCGATGAAATAAGGGGCGTCGTATTTGCGCTGATAGTAATCCGTTTGAGGGAGTGCAACGGAAAGGGCCTCCGCGTATTCGTTACGGGAGATAAAATTGAGGGCCGCCATTTCGTTTAACACGATCTTCATTCTTTCACGTGCCAGTGAAGGGTTCTTCAAAGGAGAATACGAGCTGGGGGCCTTCAGAAGCCCCGCAAGCAACGCTGCCTCGGAGATGCTGAGGTCTGCCACTGACTTATTGAAGTAGGTCCTGGCCGCCGCCTCTATTCCATAGACCCTCTCTCCAAAATATGCGAGGTTCAGGTATGTGGCCAGAATTTCTTCCTTTGAATATTTCCATTCAAGTTTTATTGCTATGATCATCTCATGGAGTTTTCTTGAAAAACTCCGTTCCGGGTTTTTTATGAGCATCTTGGCAAGCTGTTGTGTTATGGTGCTTCCACCTTCAACAATCGAACTGGCTGAAATATTTCTCCCGAGCGCACGCAGAATCCCCTTTATTTCAAAGCCATGGTGTACATAAAATCTCTGGTCCTCCGCGGCAAGGACCGCCTTCCTGACAGTAGCAGGTATATCATGGCTGGAGACAAAAAATCTGCGCTCCTTATAGAATTCAGCAAGATCGCCGCCATTATCAGAATGGACAACAACGGCGTAATTGAAGCCTGAACCAACATCCGGCAGGGACCAAAACAAAAAAGGAAGAGTTGCCAGAAATATTCCGGCGAGCAGACAAATTCCTGACACTTTCAGCCACTTCGAAGGCGCCGGAATCAGAAGGCCGAGAAAGTATAAATACCTGGATTGACATTTCTCGCAGTAGCATTTTGAAAACGGCAAGAATTTCGCCCACCAAGCATTCAGACTCAGGCTTACATCCGCATCACAACACCTGCGTTTCCACTTAATGTCCATTACCGCTGCCCTTAAACGGATGATAACACAATAGGGGACCCGGATAGAAATCGTGGGCTGACAGCTTAGACAGGCCAAAGAGACATGGTGCTATGGCCTACTGCCTCGCTTCGCGGAGAGGGACTGACTTCAAGTCGTCCAGGGTGTGACTTCAATGCTTGATACCGGCCCCGTCGGCGGGGCCGGTATTTGTCTGAATTTTCTAATCGTTTCTTACGCCGCCCTGTAAGCGCCGAATCTCTTCGAGGTTGCGGAAGTCGGGATCGAGGCATTCTTTAGTTCGTCCTCAAACTGTTTCAAAGCACAGCTTTGCGTCTTCAGATCCTCCATGAGATAGGAAAGCAGGTGACGAGTAATAATGGGCTCTCCTTCTGCGGCCGCCCCTTCTGCCTCACAGAGTTCTTTCCCCTCAGCCTCAAGGTACCTGTTGATATACCCCGAGAGGACCCCAAGTTCATCAGGGCTCAGATTGACCGCCTCTTTCTTTGTGCTGTCGATGATCATCTGCTGTAGGAGCTGGTTCTTTTGCGCTTCGAGCTTGATCACCTGAAGCATCGTCTCTGTGAGCGTATTTTTGGCACGCGGCATCTCCTTGTCGGCAAATTCGATGGTATCAGCCTCAACGCCCTGCCATTCCGCCATTATATCCATTATATTTCTTTTTTCTTTAGCTCTTGCCATCGTAGTCTCTCCTTTCCGGCGAGAGTAAAAATTCCCTTTTCTCACCATCTTATATCCCATTATATCCCGCCTGGAGGGGTCCTTAAAAACGGATAATTTCCCAACCCGCTGCCTTTTTGCTGGTTATCAGGCGTTAACCGCAGAATAACTTGCTCGCAGTAAGTCTTTCTCGAAGCGATGAGCACCATCTTTTAAATATCCTGCAAAGATAAGCAATTTCGCCTTGATAAGCCGTGAGAAGAATGAATATTTCGAGGCAATTCAGGACGGGATGGATAAGGACTATAAGTCGACGGAGCAACTATTTTTGATCATTATCGAGAAGAGTGACGCGGAGACTCATAAATATCCTGAAGATAGTCTGCAAACTCCCGCTTCCTCAAAGATATACTACCTCGCTAAGAATATGCTTCCCGATTCCAGGTTTCAGCGCGGTTTTCATCACGAGATCCACCTTCTTGCCGGTCAGCCTGCTTAACTCACCTTCCAAAGCGAGAAACTCAAAAAACGACACCGTCCTCTCAAAATCCACTAAAATATCCACATCGCTTTTCCTTTTTTGCTCTCCGCGCAGATAGGAACCGAAGATGCCAATCTTCCTGATCCCATACTTATTTCTGAGAACGGGAAGGCCCTTCTTGAGCTCTCTGATCATTGTCTGGGTTTCAGTCATAAGAACCTCAGATGCAATTTTACCACGTGTGGAATCTTTTTGCTTTCCTCTCTCATGCATCAATACCAGCAGTTTGATCGACTAATCTCTCTTGTTATATTTTGTAGCGCTATCCTTTGACAGATGGACCGGATATTTCTTTTCGTTCAGTTCGATTTTTTCCATTACCGCTTTTTCGATATCGACGCCGAGTTTATCTGAAAGCCGGACGAGGTATATCATCACATCCGCGATCTCCTGACGTATCTGCACCATCTCCTTTTCATTATGAACGATCTCCTTGGACTGCTCGTCCGTGAGCCATTGGAATATTTCGAGAAGTTCAGCCGCCTCGGCAGCGAGGGCCATGGAGAGATTCTTGGGGGAATGGAACTGGTCCCAGTTGCGGGCTTGGGCAAAAGAGGCGAGGCGTTGGCGGATTTGGTCGAGGTTCATAAATGGGATGTGTCCCTATTTATCTTCGAGAAGCAAGTCCAATACATTCATTTTTTCCTGCGTATGAAGCTATTAATGATAGCAACTGAGGAGAAGAGTTTACAAGAAAT
>JBAIXS010000305.1:0-10467 GCA_037916395.1 Candidatus Sulfobium mesophilum | reverse complement strand
TGATACTCCTTCACCTTTTTTGCGAATTCTTTCCCGAATTCATAGCATTTCCGGTCGTCTTCAGGCGCGGGTCTGTAAAGCGCCTCCACACCAGGCTCCACGACCTGAAGCTTCATCGCCTTCAGCCATTCATAGGCCTCTTTGACTGCTCCTCCGCCCCAGCCATAGCTGCCGAAGGCGCCGGTTATCCTGTCTTTGGGCCTAAGACCGGCAACGTGCTGAAGGAACTCAGCAACCGAAGGGAACATCTTATTGTTGAGCGTCGGCGTTCCTATCAAAGCACCCCTGGCCTTCCAGAACTCTTTGATTGCGATGGACATCGGAGTGGCCCTGAGCTTGATGACTTTGCAGTCAACTCCCTCCTCTCTTATGCCTCGCATTAGCGGCAGAGTCATCATCTCTGTGCTGTGCCACATAGTGTCGTAGATCACCGCTACGCTCAGGTCCGACTTTCCCGAAGCCATGTTCATGTACATATTGAGCACCTTGCCGGGATCCTGCCTCCAGATAATGCCGTGGTCCGGCGCGATCATTTTTATGTCAAGCCCCAGTTTCCGGATCTCGGCAACTTTATTTTTGATGATGTTTCCAAAGGGCATCAGAATATTTGCGTAATAGTCGATGACTGCGTCTTCCAGTTCCGAGATGGACGCGCATTCTATGAATTCGTCATCGAACCTGGCGGAGGTGGCAAGATGCTGTCCGAAGCCGTCCTGGCTTACCAGGATCTTGTCTTCCTTGATATAGGTCATCATGGAGTCGGGCCAGTGGAGCATCGGGGTTTCTACGAAGAGCAGGTTCCGCCTGCCGATATTCAGCGTGTCGCCTGTTTTTACGGTCTTGATATTCCAGGAGGAAATGTCAAAAAAACGTGCAATCCCCTTCCTGCCTTTTTCTGTTATATAGATAGTTGCGTTGGGCGCAAAGGCCATTATCCTGTCCAGACTTGTGGCATGGTCGTTTTCGATATGATTTACGATTACGTACTCTATCTTGGAAGGGTGAACCAGCTGAGAGACATTATCAAGCATTATCTCACTGAAATCATGTTTTACGGTGTCCAGAAGCGTAATTTTTTCGTCCAGTATGAGGTAATTGTTGTATGTCGTGCCGTGCGGGGTCATATATCCGTGAAAGTCTCTTACTGCCCAGTCGATTGCTCCGACCCAGTAAATGTCAGGTTTTATAAGTGTTGCGTTCATTATGCCTCCAATTTTCTGTAATGGTATGTCATGACAAACCCGGTTTTGTAAAAATTATATCAAAAGAACATGATCTAAGCTATAAATCGAATTGCCTCATTTTTTTTAATCCCAAAAAGTTGCAGGCTTATCACGATCATAGTAAATTTTTTATAAAAAGTAACCTGTCATAAAACGCCCCTGGGGCGTGAATTCAAAAAAGCAAGGAGGCCGGACATGAAGATTGCGTCAGTTTTTTCCCTGGTATTATTTATGATGTTTGCGACGGTATTAGGAGCAAATGCACACCCGTGTGAGCAGGATGCAGCGAAGTTCTGTTCCAAGGTAAAGCCTGGTGAGGGACGGCTAGCGCGCTGTTTGGATGAGCATATGGCGGAACTTTCGCCTGCTTGCAAGAAGAATCGCATTGAAATGAAAGAGGCGATCAAAGAAGTGCAGAAGGCTTGCAAGGACGAAATTCCGAAGTACTGCGCGGGCCCCAAGTCGGAAGAAAGCCAGGTAAATGCGTGCCTGTGGACGAACAGGAACCATCTGTCACCCGAATGCAGGAAGAAAGTGAGTGAGGCGGAAAGAAAGAGCAAGTAGAAGAAATATCTGCCGTCTTGCGACAGTGAACGGGGGTGAGGCGGCAGCCATGGCGGAGCCGGCATGAGCAGTAACAGCAAGGTGGGCATGTACTAAAGGATATTCTATATGCCCCCCATGCGGCGAATATCAGGGGGCAGAGACTTTGTTTCTCTGCCTCTTGCTATCCAATGGGCGATACGGTATGCAAGTCTATTAAAGGCATACTCACTTTTCTGTCTCTGCCAGGAAAAAAAAGAATGATTTATGCTTAATCACTTTAAATATCCTTTTTTTTCGTCATCATAGGTCCCGGATGGGCAAATCATTACAAATCAAGAAATACTTGAACTCCAGACGTCGGCGTATTCCGCCTATTGCAGCGCTGTTGCGCTACGCTGCTGGAGCATGATCTGGTTTTGATGCTCCCTCGTCTTTAATGCCAGGTAATCCCTCTTGTCCATCTCGAAGAGCTGCTTCCTGAAGCGGCATGTAAGATCATACCATTCGTTGATTCGAGTGGCAAAGCGGTTTTCTGCCGGATAGCTCAACGTATCCATGAAAGACTGGATAGCGAAATAGAACCTCACAGCGTTGCGCTCGATTGCGCCACGGGCCCCGGTTATGTAAACGGGGTTGCCTTTGCTGTCGGTTCTGCTTACCGTAAACCCAACCTTGCCCCGGCCGAGTGTTGCAAAGTATAGCTTTTCAGCAAGGCTAAGAGGCAGACCATAGCTGTAATCATAGCTGACGTGCACAAAGGTTTTTGTCTCATCGAGGGGTATTGCCTCGAACCTCATCCTGTGATCCTTCGTGCCGAACGGACCTTCGTCAGCTGTGAGAACTATATCGACGTATCCCTTCAGCTGTTCAATGCTCCTGTACTGATACATGAATTTATGTGTGTCCTCCAGGGATTGGTATTCCTTGCGGCCGGCGTAAAAAGTCAGCCGCCATGTGGCTGGGAATTCCCTGTAGGTACACGCTTTGATATTGGGGTGAAGAGAGACGATTTCGCACCAGTTAGCCGGGACTTTAAGCACATCGAGAATGCCGTTAAAAGGATGATTGAAAATCCCATAAACATCCCCGTGCAATCTGCCTTCCCGGTCAGACGACTCCAGGTAAAGAGGCACCCCGAAGCTGTTCGCTTCCAGTTGGCCGGAGATTCTATGATAGGTTTCGATCAGAACAGTGTCTCCGCGAAGAAGTTCGCCGGCAAAAGACATGGAACCGCAAACCCGGAGAAACGCAGCAACTGCGAGGAGGAGAAAAGAGGGTATCAGGATGCTTCCACGCCGGTTCCGGTGACTTACAGACATAATATATATTAAAAAATTTTTCTTCTTTTTTGCCTGAAATTATTAGAACCCATCTCAGTATGATCATATGCCGCCATTGTGTCATTCCGGCTTGTCCGGAATCTTTCTTGATTTCCAGAAGGATTCCCGACGCGCTCCGCTTGCGGGAATGACCCCTTTAAAACGAGACCTGCCTGAAATAGGTTCTAGTACCCTTCGAGGGTGAAGGAGGTAAAGAGCATAGGTATCAGGGCGATAACGACAAAGAGCGTCAGGCACACAACCGCGGCAAGCGCCCATCTGCGCTGTACAGCCGGGACAATTTCCGAAAGGGTTTTTATCTTTCTGAATGGCTCGATGATGCCTGTCATTGCCCCGAAGAAGCTCCCGGCAAACAGGGAAAAGTAGAGCGGATATCCCGAGTAATAATATTCAGCCTGCAGCATATCGAAAGGACAGTGGTGGGTCGGTATCCGATAAAAATAAAGAGAGATGAATGAGATAATGGCTGCTATAGAAACCAGGAAGAAACATGCTGAAAGAACCGAAAAAGGAATAATGAGGAGCTTGCGGGACGATTTTGCCGACGCAAGGCCGAGACAGAGCACCACGCCAAAAGAGCCAAAAAAGACCACCTCGGTCTGCCGCACAGGAAGAGAGGCCAGTGAACTGCCTATATTACTCCCTCCCTCGCTGAAGAGCACCCCACAGCACGAAGTGATGACATTGGGATCGATGCTTTTGAAATAAAGCAGTTGCAAAAAGTATCCGGCGAAGACGAACGGGAGCAGCGCAAGGAGCAGCCTGTATTTTTTTTTCGTAAGCGGATAGTCTTCAGCCTTGTTGTCAAGGCTGTCGATTGCGATCCATGAAGCGGCGAGGAAAAAGACCATGATTTTTGCGTAAAGCGCGGGGAAACCGAAGGAGTTGGCGTTAAGTGAACCTGTGGCGCACATCGCGCCGACAAGAAGGTTATGCAGATCATCGGCGGTGTAAATGAAGAGGAAGGCAGAGACGATCTCAAAGACCAGACTATATCTGACCAGGGTCGAAACCAGATATGTCTTTCTTTCGAGAGCAAGTTGCTCCTCGGAACTGCTTTCTATGTCCCAGTTCCGAAGAATCTTTATCCCAATGCCCGAAGCATAAGCAAGGAGCATCAGGGTGATCCCTGAACCCAGAACCAGGGCAATAACTCCAGGCTGGATGAACATCTTTATCGCCTTGCGATGCTTTTGACCACGCCGTCGCGCATCTCGACGGTTAGTGTAACGTATTCGTTGTCAAACACGAGTGGATCGTGAGACGCTATGAGGACTGTTTTCCCCCTGTCCCATAACTGCTTCATAACAGCCATATAATCCCGGGACAAAGCGGTATCCAGATGAGCGGTCGGCTCATCGGCAAGGACCACCTCCGGGTCGTTTATCAAGGCCCTGGCTATTGCCGTCCTCTGCTGTTCGCCGCCCGAAAGACCCTGGACCGGGAAATCTTTTCGTTTGGACATGCCGAGTCCCTCAAGTATTACTTCAGCCCTCTTCTTTAGCACTGTGATGTCTATGTCTGTGGGAAGAAGGGGAATCATTACGTTTTGAAGGACAGACATTCCTTGAATCAGATGGAACTGCTGAAAGATGAAGCCGAAGGTCTTTCTCCTGATGTCAGTCAGAAACCTTTCAGGAAAATGAGAGATGTCTCTGCCCTCTACGGTAATGGAACCGGACGTCGGACGGGTCATGCAGCCCACAAGGGAAAGAAGAGTGGTCTTTCCGGATCCGCTCGGCCCCTTAAGAACTGCGAAGTCCCCGCGCTCAATACCGACCGAAACACCCTTGACGGCAAGCACCTCGTTGGCCATGCCCTTGTTGTAATATTTGGTCAGTTCCTCTGTTTTTATTATGGTTTCTTTCACGCTAGCCCCTCATCACCTCGTCAGGGTCGGTGACTGCGGCCTTCCAGGAAGGTATGATCGTCGATGAGATATAAGGTATGACAGTGAGCGACATCAGCATAGCAATCTGATAAGGATTAATGAAGGGCGCCAGTCTGAAATCAGGATAGAGTACTGACCATCCTTTCAGTGCTGGTGCAAAAAGGGAAGCCCCGAAGAAATAGACATGTGCATAAGCCAATATTATCCCGAGAAGAAAAGAAGAAAGGGAGATGGCAAGACCCTCCCAGAACTTCATTTCGAGGATGTCGGAGGTCTCCCATCCTATAGCCTTGAGTATTCCTATCTCTTTTTTCTCCTCCGCGCTAAGCCCTGATGCCTTGTCCCAGGCAAGGATGATAAAGGCAATGAGCGCTCCGGCAAAAAGGGTCACGATAAGCCCCGACCTCCAGCCGAACACCGCGTCATATGTGCGGATGATCTCATTTCTGAGGATCGGTCTTGTGTCGGGAAACTCTGTTCTGATTTTTGCGGCGATGACGGGCGCCTCAGTGTCATTGCTGACCGTGACGGCCAGATCAGTCGCCATGCCGTCTGGCATATGGAACAACTTAATGACGTCGGGAATACTGATCACGACAAGATCTGCGGTGAGAAGTTCGGACTCTGATTCAAATATACCTACAACCTCGAAGTCCAGAAGGTCTCCGGATGAGGAGAGGAGTGATACTGTGCCGCCGAGGTCCACGAGTCTCGCCTTTGCGACCTCTCTCCCCAATGCGGCGACTCCTGTTTCGTCTTTTCCGGGCAGCCGCCCCCGAAGCACACGGTTGTTCTTAGACAGTGGCGCAGAGGCGGCAACTACTGTATAGTTTGCCTTGATGAGGGCGTCATAATAATACCCCCAGTAATGGGGCTCGACTGAAGATACGCCTGGTATACTGGCTATGTATTTGGATATCTTCACAGGGACAAGTTCATGTCTTCCTGCTGACATTCTCTGGACGATCAACTCAGGCGAGCCTTTTAATATAAGCAGAGCCTCCCGCTTGAAGGAATAGGAGAGGAACAGGATCGAGCCTGTTATAAAAACTATAAGAGTGAAAACCACGATAATGCCAAGGTTCTTGAACTTTCGCCGCAGCAGGGACTGAAGGGTAAAGTCCAGGACGTTTACATGGCTGTTCAGGCTCATCGGCCTTTCACTTTCATTACAGTGCCTAAATTACTGAAATCCGGCGGCGGAGTCACAGACCCTGAAGGGAAATGCTCTATCGAGCCCGGGTAGTCCTGAAAGGCCGAGAAGAGATCGGCCTGCGAAAGGTTTCTTGTATACCGTGCATCGTTTGCAAATGAGATGTCAGTGAGTTTGAGCGCGGAGGCGGTCTCAACAAGATGGCCGCTCTCTTTAAGAAAATTTGATACGGATGCGCGGGAGCTAATCCCGAGAAAAAAGATTGTCGCAAGACAAGCGGCTATGAAAATAAAAAAAACGAGGGATTTCCGCAACTACCTCAGGTCCTCCTTTTTTATCTCGTTGAACTTCAGTATCTTCTTCCCGTGGTGGTCCTTCATGAACTCCTTTGCCTTCTCCATGGATTCGATCGGTACAAATTCCACACCCATGGGACCGTTGACGTCGCTGCCCTGCACAAAAAAGAGCTTCCTGGCTTCGGCAGGCTTTGCAGAATAATATTCCGTGACATATATAGCATCGATGTCAGTCTGTGCTTTTGAGGGATTGTATTTGGCAATGTTGAAATAGTAGCGGAGCATATCCTTCGGTCCGTCGAAGACCGCGTATGTCCCGTCAGAGAAAATAATCTGCGAGATCCAGTTGGGAAATCCAGCGACGAACATGCCGCATACCTTGCATTTATCGCTCTTTTTTACCTCGACCGGTTTCCGCTCGGCGGCCTGAGGCGCCGCGCATATAAAAAGGAACACTGCAACTGCCGCCAACTCTGAAACAAATTTCATCTTCCTTCCCATGACTCCTCCTTATCATGATAATGTCCGTATTGTATCAATATTATAAATGGCAATTCAGAATATTATATCGCATCATACTAATTTAGTCCGCCTTAGTTCCGGGCGCCACAGGGATTTAAAAAAACATCTCTATATCTAATGGAAGAGAGGACAATTATTAGATATACTGTAAACGACCGCCTTTTGGCGGAAGAAACTTTGATCGGGGAGGACAAGCATATGGCAACAGCGAAAGCGAAGAGTAAGACGGCTGCCAGGAAAGCAATAGTTAAGACTGCATTAAAAAAGACCACGGCCAAAAAGCCTGCGTCAAAAAAGACGGCAAAGAAAGCAGCCGGGATTAAGGAAGGAAACAGGTATGCCTGCTCAGTCTGCGGTATCGCTGTCACTGTCGATACGGCCTGCGGCTGCACCGAAACTGCGCACCTTATCTGCTGCGAAAAGCCGATGAAGAAGAAGCGATAGCTCAAAGGGCCAAGGTCCGACAGGCCTGATCCAGATTGTTTATCAACTCTTTTTTCTCTATTACACACAGGAAGGAGGAGACTGTCTTTGAGATGCGGTCCCGAAAGCCTTAGTGCCCGCGTCTAAAGCGAACAAGATGGTCTCCTCCTTCAGGCATCAATAATATGGGCTCACCGGTTATCCGGACTAAAAAGGGACGTCTCCAGTTATGGGAATGGAATAATGTCCCGGGGAGCTTCTATATTGTTCGATCAGCAGAAACAGGAGGTTGCTGTCTTTAAATGACTTTTCAGGCATGAGTTCCATCATAAGGTTCATTTTTCCGCCTGTGATGTCGCCGCTCAGCCTGGCATAGACACCGGTGCCCTCCAGCGCGAACGAGGTTATACGTACTGAGTTGCCTTGAACGGTCATAGCGCCCCGCGCAGCCGAAAAAACCTCAAGCGGCAAGGCCACGCCCCCTAATAACCCCGATCCCAATTGCGCGTCTTTTACGGAAAACTTTATATCGCCGCGGACATCCTCGATTTTTAAGTCCCCTTTAAGGACCCCTTTGCCCTGGATGCCCATGAGTGTGAAAAAAGGCATTCCTGACACATCGGCATCGGTAACGGCAATGTCGACGTGACTTTTTCCCCTGAAGAGATCGATTGTGCCTGCTATCTTGCCACCGGCCGTTTCTCCATGGAAATGAGCATTCAATCGAAGCATTAGGATCGATAAAGGGTTGATCTTGCCTGAGACGTTTTCCAGGACAATAAGTTTAGTGTCGTTTTTCATCAGGCGGATTCCGCTGCACGTAAAATCGAAAAAAAACCCTTTTTTGACTTCGGCAGTATCGATACGAATATCGCTGTCGTGCATCGCCCCCTGGATAAGGCCTGCAAGCAGGGATTCAGGGACCGCAATAATCCACAGACCGAGGACTGAAAAGACCGCAAAGAGGCAGATGACAAGAAAACGCTTCACTTGGGCTTGATTAGCCCGATTGTCATTGTGATATTAAGAAGAGACGGGTTTTCGAATGAGGTCTTTATAGAGGTCCTTCTTACCGATAGGATCATCGGCGCGTTTTCCATTCTGTAGAGAATATTGACCAGCTCGTTCATCGTCACTTTTTCGACCGAAACGTCCGCCTCTTCTTCGGAGGCATACTTCTTTTCCTTCATGCCGGCAGATCTTACGGATTTGACTTTCTGCTGCAATCCCATGGATTTGAAAATTTCATCTACCGCCTGGACGATGCCCTCCACCTTTGTAAGTGATTTCCTGGCCTCAGCAGCACTGACGACGTTTTTCACACCCGAATATTCCTGAGAGAGAATAAGCATTTCCTTTTGGCGGGACCTAAGGCTATTGTTCTGCCTTTTTAGAGTCAGAGAGATTTCAAACAATACGGCACAGCATATGAACAGCAAGGCGATGCCCGCGATTACGATGGTTTTTCTGTCGGTCTTCAGATTCATGTTTTTCTGCCTTTAACAGTGATTGAAAAGAGCGTCTTTCCCTGTGAGGATGGCTTTGTATCTGATATGTTTACCTCTGAAAATGTTCTTTCCAGTTCGGTCTTTGTCTTTTGGACGTCGCTCATTGACGGGGCTTCCCCCCTAAGAATGGTGATGTCTCTGTCTGTAGTGACCTCGATTAATGATACGCCGGACCTGACTGCCTTGCTCACATCAAGCAGCGTCTGAAGAGGGGAGATACCGATAAATGAGCTTTCTTTGTCTTTTAGTTCCTTTATGTGGGCCTTGAGCTGATAGAGTTCGTCGGAGACCTTCTTCTCACCCGGGAAAAGCCCCTGGTAGGTCTTCCTTATTGATTCTCTTATCGAATCATTTTCGCGCTTTGTAGAAACTGCGACCATGGCATTGTCCGCAAGGAAAACGAGCAGAAGCAGAATTACGAGGCCTGCAGAAAGCATGAGAGACTTTCTTGTTTTCTCAGTGTCAACGGTGTATTCAAACTCGCCTCTTCTGAGGTTGACCGTGGGGTTTTTTATCTCGGCGGCAGCTGTAGAAATACGGTCTTTATTTTCCAAAAGTTCCGGGGAGAGCAGTTTTTGTGCGACATCGGCGGCAGAGGTTGACGAACTTACTATATGAGCCAGTTCGAGGGAAATGACGGCCCTGGGGTCGATGCCGGCAGCTCTGAGTTTATCCAATATCGACCTTAAGGTCTCCTTAGAGATATAGACAACGAGGACCCGGGATTTACCATCCTCCTTGTCGAGAATACAGGCGTCGAATACAACAGATCCGGAGCCGCCCAGGACGAGGCTGTCGATTTCAAAGGGGACCAGTTCCTTTATCTTTTTAATGTCGGAAAACGGCAATTCCAGAACTCTGAAGTCCAGAAGATCAAGGGGCAGGCTGACATAACATTCTTCGGAACCAAGGGAGCTGTCGACAGGAAAGTGGCCGCTGTCTCCAACGGGTACTGTAATGGTGCCCTTGGGCTGACTGCCTGAGCCGCCGTTATCAAAGGTATAAACCGAGAGTTCCCGGCCTTTGAGGTCTAAGAAAACCTTCTTACTCACCTTCGGGCCTCCGAAATTCTAAGAAGACATTAATAATGGTTGTGTCTGTCACTCCGGCTTGTCCGGACCTCCCCTCTCTCCCCTCCTTGGCAAGGAGGGGACGGGGAAGGTGAAGGATTCCCGACAAGCGGGAATGACATCTTGAGAACAAAGTCATTACCTACTCACATCTCCTTCCAGTATTTTATAATTCCGCCCTGAAGCACACTCTCGACTATTCTTTTGATGTCGCCGGACTCGGCGGTGGAAAATACACGAAAAGCGGCTGCATTAATGACTACATAGCCCATTAGAGGGTTAGACACACTCCCGCTTTCAAATCCCGCGACTTTCTGAATTTGCGATTTGTCCGTGAAAGGCGTCAACTGTCTGTATGTGACGATCCGTTCTGCCATGTCCTTGGTTATTGCATCGGATAGAGACATTAGTACTGGAACATCCGCCGTATTTATGTTGATAAGAAACAACCCTTCACCGCTGCCGTATATTGTAACATAGGGTAATAATCTGTCA
>JBAIXS010000304.1:0-3890 GCA_037916395.1 Candidatus Sulfobium mesophilum | reverse complement strand
GGTGGCAGGTTTCACCGGAATGAGCACCTCGGAGGTCGAAGACCGAGAATGAAAATACTATGTCCCTTCGTGATTATTAGCTTCTTAAGAATCTGGGTTAGGTACTACAGAAGAGCAAGAAAAAGCCGGGCGGTGCCCGGCTTTTTCTTGCTCAAAGGGAACTGCAGGTTACTTCTTTTTGATGTAGAACTCGAAAACACTGCCCTCTTCCTTTGTGCCTATGAGCTCATGTCCGAGCCTTTTCAGCAGCGCAGGGATATCGGACTTTGATCCGGCGTCCGTCGAGATGACCTCAAGCACCTGTCCGGACTGAAGGCCGTCGATTGCCTTCTTTGTCTTAAGCACCGGCATAGGACAGTTCATGCCCTTCGTGTCAAGTATTACATCTGCCTTAATATCACCCATGGGATCCTCCTAAACTCTATTGTCAAGAATATTATAAACTATTAAACAATATTTCGGTCTATTTGTCAATATGTCCGCCCCAAACTTTTCCCCAAAACTTTTCATAGGCGAAAATTATCCCTAACAACAGAATTCTATGGGCGCCCTACTTTATCTTCTTTACGAACTCAGTCACAGGTATACCGGCCAGTGTTAATAGTTGCACAGACCCACGAGACCCGAGTTCAACCGACATCCTCATGATGGCTTCGTTGTCTTTCGCATCTACAATACTTACGAAATCATATGGACCAAGGAGAGCATACTGCTCCTTGACTTTGATTCCCATTTTTGCGAGCTCCTTATTCACCTCAAGAATACGTTTAGGATTCTCTTTAATCGTCTTCCTTCCCTCGTCAGTCAGCGTGCTCAAGATAACATACGTGGCCATAACCCTGTCTCCTTTCTCAGTATGAATTGGCTTTCCTAAGTACCTTATACCCTCTTCACGAAATGATGTCAAATCATTTCTTCGGCCCAGAATATACCTTTTTTGACCTTAAAACCCCGGGTCAATGATCCATTTGACTTTGGCCTTTCTTCATGCAAGAATTAAGACATGTGGGAATATACGGAGAAGGTCAAAGAGACATTTCTCAAACCCAAAAACGTCGGCGAAATCCCCAATGCCGACGCCGTGGGAGAGGTGGGCAGTATTATATGCGGCGACGCGCTTAAACTTTTTCTGAAGGTCGACAAAGATACAGGCAGGATAACAGACGCCAAATTTCAGACCTTCGGCTGCGCAAGCGCTATTGCGAGTTCCTCGGCCCTCACCGAAATGGTCAGGGGTAAAACTCTCGATGAGGCCCGCAGTATTTCCAATCAGGACATCGCTGATTTCCTAGGCGGCCTGCCCGAACAAAAGATGCACTGCTCGGTGATGGGCAGGGAGGCGCTCGACGCCGCAATCGCCAACTACAAAGGCGAAAAGATCCCGGAAAAGGAAGAGGGCACTCTCGTCTGCAAATGCTTCGATGTCACAGAGGAAAAGATAAGGAAAGTGGCGATTGAAAATCATCTTACGACCGTCGAGGAAATCACCAATTTCACGAAAGCCGGAGGCGGCTGCGGCGAATGCATACCAAACATAGAAACAATTCTCAGAGACATATGGTCGCTTAAAATGCCCGAGAAGCCACCTAAACCAAAAAAACTTACGAACCTTCACAAGATAGCCCTGATACAGGAGATCATAGAAAACGAAATAAGGCCCGGCCTTCAGGCAGATAACGGAGACGTCGAGATCATAGATATCGAAGGAAGCAAGGTGACAGTTGCGCTTCGCGGCATGTGCACCGGCTGTCTCATGGCCGACGTTACGATAAAGGGCATCCAGGAAAAACTTAGGGAGCTGGTTAGCGACGATATTATCGTGGAGACATATCAGTGAGCACGATTTATCTGGACAACAACGCCACGACGCGAATCGCCCCCGAAGTTCTTAAAGAGATGATGCCATATCTTACCGACCTTTACGGCAATCCATCGAGCATGCACACCTTCGGCGGTCAGCTTCACAGGAAAGTCGAAGAGGCAAGGGTCAAAGTGGCTTCACTTCTCGGCGCCGAGCCGGAAGAGATTATCTTCACAAGCTGCGGCACCGAAAGCGACAATGCAGCTATCATGAGCGCTGTGGAGTCGTATCCCAGGAAGAAACATGTCATTACTACAAGGGTGGAGCATCCGGCAGTGCTGAACTTCTGCAGGCATCTTGCGAGAAAAGGTTACAGGGTCACCTTTGTTCCCGTAAATCACCTGGGCCAACTGGACCTTGATGTTCTATTTAAGTCGGTAGATGACGACACTGCGGTAGTCTCTGTAATGTTTGCCAACAACGAGACAGGGGTGATTTTTCCTATCGCCGATATCGCAGCGATGCTTAAAGAAAGAGGCGTTCCCTTTCACACCGATGCTGTCCAGGCTGCGGGCAAGCTGAGCATCGACCTTAAAAGCCTTCCGGTCGATATGATATCCATTTCCGGACATAAGCTTCATGCGCCGAAGGGGATAGGCGTCCTCTACGTCCGGAAGGGGACAAGATTCAGCCCATTCGTTATCGGAGGACATCAGGAAAGGGGCAGGCGCGCCGGCACGGAAAACGTGGCATCAATTATCGGACTCGGAAAGGCATGCGAACTGGCTGACAAATTTCTCCACGAGGAGGCAACTTATCTAAGGACCCTCACAGACAGACTCGAAACCGCGCTTCTCAGCTGCTGCCCTGACGCAAGGATCAACGGTGACGTTGAAAACAGACTCCCTAACACAACAAATATAAGCTTTGAATATGTTGAGGGAGAAGCCATACTGCTCAGATTAAACGAATTCGGGATCTGCGCCTCATCCGGCTCTGCCTGTACCTCAGGGTCGCTTGAACCCTCCCACGTGCTTCGCGCGATGGGGATACCCTATACAGCGGTGCACGGTTCCATAAGGTTCTCTCTCAGCCGCTTTACTACCGAAAAGGAAATCGACACGGTGATAGAGGTGATGCCGGGGATAATAAAGGAGTTAAGAGAGCTTTCACCATTCGGCCGCGAAAAATTCTTCTGCCCTCCTGCCTAGCTTTCATTTTTTAAGCTTTTCAGCGCCTGGACATTCTTTAACAAGATTGGCAACCTCCCGCCTTTGACCGCCGGAAGAGAAATATCGAAATTGAATTTTTAGAAAATCTTTAGTCCGAAGCAGCTTTTCTTAACAACTACTTAATTCGACTTCGTGGTACAGTGACTCATGAGCAGCGAATCTGTCACATTTCCGGACAGGCTGGAGCCTGCCAGTATTGACGATCTGGACCATGAACCCGGGCAGATAAATCGTTTCCTTGTAATCCTGGTCGAGGAATTGAACATGCCGGTAATGAACGCACTTGACTATGCTAAACTTCTCGGCGGCCGGAGCGTTGCCGTACACAATCTTTTTAGTTTTTCAGACAGAAAAGAGATCGAAGACCATTGGCAGCATCATCATATCGATATCCCGCTTATGATCCTCGACTCTCCAAACGACTCTGTGCTTGGACCCCTCAGGGAATTTATCGATGGATTGCTAAAGCGAAATGAAAGCAACATTGTCACGATTTTATTGCCTGTGATTACCGGTCTTAAATGGTGGCAGCGATATCTGCATAACCAAACAGCATTGATGATTGAGAGGGCTTTTCAGAATAAAGCAGGCGTTGTGATTATCCGGGTGCCTTATTCCCTGGATGGCGACACGCATGAATATCTGTCTTGCAGACCAAATAAAACCAATCTATGATGTTGTTAGGAGGGCCGCCAATGAATGAAATATCAGCATATTATCCAGTCTTAAATAGGGAGGCCGCATCATGACTCTTACATTTTGGTTTCCGGTAACGTTTATTCTCGGCATTGGCTCAATGATACTCTGTTATTGGTTTATAACTGTCTGCGAGAAGATATAAAAGCGAGGTGATATGA
>JBAIXS010000303.1:0-2254 GCA_037916395.1 Candidatus Sulfobium mesophilum | reverse complement strand
GAGATAAAATCACCTACCTTGAAGGGCCGTAAGAAGACAAGGAAGGCACCTGCCGCCAGGTTCCCCAGAAGTCCGCCCCACATGGTTCCGATTGCCAGACCGATGCCGGCTAGAAGGGCTGCTATGGACGTTGTTTCCACGCCGAAATAACCGAAGATCGCTATGATCAGGATAACCTTCAGAAGCACCGATACACCTGACGCAATGTATGTTATAAGGGTGATATCGATCTTCTTTGCAGTCAGCGCTCGCCTTAAAAGGTTTGTCCCGAAACGGATCAGCCAGGTGCCAATGAACCATATGACTATTGCTCCCAAAACTTTGAGTCCCAACGCAACTGCCTGTGTTCCGAGGTACTGCATCATGCTGTTTTCCATGACATCCTCCTTTATCTTCAAAATAGGTCAGTTTTAGAAAATGGCAATGAGAAAATAAGAGGTACTCTTATGTCAATTTGCAAAAGGTGAGTAGCCGATCCATCCCTAAAAAAGCCTTGAAGCGCACTTGCGCCATTGTTGACAATCATCTTGGATTTAATTGACTCAAATTATTCCTGTGTGAAAGTAGGTGATTGATGTGAAAAACTCAAGTCACTTCTTGCTTCCGCCGGCTTGTTTTGCCAATTTTGCTGCGTTTTCTCCCGCTATGCGGCCAAAGGTGATCGTCTCTGATATTGAGTTTCCTCCGAGACGGTTGGCACCGTGGACGCCGCCCGTGACTTCTCCGGCAGCATAAAACCCCTCGATGGGGTTACCATCTTTGTTAATCACCTGTGCCTTTGTGTTGATTTTCAGTCCCCCCATGGTGTAATGAACACCGGGTCTTATCTCAATGGAATAATACTTTGGCGTCCTAATTGGACGGGGAATATCCGGCCGCTTAAACTCGGTATCGTTCTTCTGGTCATATGCTTTGTTATAGGCCTCAATAGTTGATTCAAGGGCATCGGGAGGGACTTTCAGCTGCTCTGCCAAGCCTTTGACCGTATCCCCTTCGACCACCAGGTTGAGATGAAAATATCCGTCAATCTGTTTCAGGCTCTTGCGTATCCCCTCGTCAAATATCATGTATGCAGATTTGCCAGACTGGGCAAGAATGGCCGCAGATGCGGCATCACGCGTAGTCAATTCATTCACAAACCGTTTCCCTTCGCGGTTGACGAGAATAGCGCCGTTTCCTCTCACAGCCTCGGTTATCAGTATCCGGCTGCCCGCTGCAACTGTTGGATGAATCTGGATCTCTTTCATGTCCCGCAGTTGCCCGCCGGCATCTGCGCCGATATCCATCCCTTCGCCAGTTGCGCCAGGCTGGTTAGAGGTAGTCATGCCTTTGAACTCAGGTCTGTAATAAGCAACCTTTTCCGGATTTGCCGAGAAACCGCCTGCAGTGTTCACAACTGCCTTAGCGAAAATTCTATAGAGTCCGCTGTGCTTGCCCTCCACAAGGACACCGATGACCCGTCCCTTCTTGTCCTCAAGAATCTTTACAACTTTACTGTTCACCCTTACATCAATTTTTCGCTGCTCAGCATTTTTCCGGAGGACCTCGATGAGATGCGGACCGACAGCAATTCCTCCGCTTGGCCGATGGGTCCGGTTCACGCTCGCTCCACCCATTCTGCCGACATCGCTGAGGTCGGCTCCGAGTTTTGTCAGCCATTCAACTGAGCCCGCCGAGTTCTTTGCAAGGACCCTCACAAGTTCGGGGTCATTGAGGTTCTTCCCGCCTTTCATGGTATCCTCATACATAATTTCTACGGAGTCCTTGATTCCCTTTGCCTTCTGAAAAGAGGTCTCAGCGGCATTCATGCCTCCCGCTGCCAGCATGCTGTTGCCCCCAGTGATAGGCTGCTTTTCAAGAAGGATAACTTTAGCGCCTTTGTCGTGAGCTGATATGGCAGCAGTAAAGCCAGCTGCACCGGCACCGATGACGACAACATCTGTTTTTTCTGTCTTGATGCCTTTTGGAATTTTGCTGATCGGGCCAGATTCTTTGACGGGTGGCAACTCAGCCGCCATGGTTCCTCCGGGAATTTTCATCTCAAAGGAGTGACAACTTAGGCAGTAGGTCCACGAAGCAGTATGTCCATGGTGGCAGGTTGTACAGTTGATATTGCCTAGGTGCGACTTGTGTGGATTGACTCCCTCTTCCTTACCGCCCGATGGCTGGTCTTCTTCATTCGGTTTCTGGTCAAGTGTTAGCTTGTCGAGAGAACCGTGACATTCAATACATTTTTTGTTTACAGCGGTTTCAT
>JBAIXS010000302.1:0-10806 GCA_037916395.1 Candidatus Sulfobium mesophilum | reverse complement strand
ATGCGTGAAGTCAACATGTCCGACAGAGCTGCCTTGATAAGGGAGATCGAACAAAATTTGTGGGAGACATGGTCAACCTACGGTCGTGGTCCGGAATGCGCTCTCCATGATGAGGAAGATGTCCTCTGGTTCGAAACCCCCATCCCCATCATTCCGTATAACGGCGTTTTAAGATTCAGGGTCAAGGAGGGGATCGACGAAATGATCGACCGGCTCATCGAGCGGTTCCATGGCCGAGGAGTCGAATTTACGTGGCTTGTCCACCCTTCTTCATTTCCTCCAGACTTGGCTGATCGCCTGCAGAAGCGTGGGTTAAAGTACATCGAACCCATCCACGGCATGGCCAGAACACTCGCCAACCTTCCCGATGTACCTCTCCCGCCCAAAGGCTTTGAAATCCGGAAAGTTAAAGATGAAAGAGATACTACCGCCTTCTTGCAGTTCGCGGCATGGCGTTGGCACATCCCGGAAGAGTATACAGAACTATATGGTGCTATCGCTGCAGGATTTCAGTTCGGCAAAACCGGATCGAGAGCACACATGTGGCAGGCATGGCACGAAGGTTATCCTGTTGCGAAGGCAGGAATGTATCTTGGCTCTGGATCCGCAGGTATTCACGGCGTTGTCACCAAGCCAGAAGCTTGCCGTCGCGGACTGGCGCGAATTCTTACCCTCACAGCCCTTCACGAAGCGCACGACTCTGGTTACCATCTTACAGTGCTGCATTCCACTCCAATGGCCGAGAGCTTGTACCAGTCACTGGGATTTTCTACTATAGCAGAATTTTACCTGTTCGGTTCGCAGGAGGTCAGCGTTTGAATTCTCGGTGGCTGCTCAACATATGAACCTGGCCGAAGGGCTTGATGCGGAAGGAAGGTTGCTGCATTATCGTCGGCGCCTGCAAAAACTCTTGAAAGGTGCCGGAAAAATGAGGAAATTCCGTTTATTGAAGAACCTTAGTCGGAAATATGATTTTCAAGCTCTTTGTTAAGGGAATTGCACATTCGCGCATTTAATTTAAGAAAGATATTATGAGATTAAGAAAAGGGAAAAGGAGCGTTATGTTTAACTCTGCAACATACTTAAATACAGAAGGGTTTCGGCTTGGTAGGGTCAGACATTTTCTTATTCTTAGGCGTGTATCGCTGGCGGTATTTCTGGCCTTTACGTGTGTTGCACCGGCCATGGCTGCTTCGATACAACTGCCGGCTATCGTCCAGCCGGCTAGCCAAGAGCATCTCGCAGGCAAACTTATATTTGTTGAATTGGTAACGCCAGACATTGCCGCTTCCAAGAAATTCTATGCCGAACTGTTCGGCTGGACATTTCGCGACATTCGGGGCGATGGAATCGAGTACGCCGAGGTATTGCTCGACGGTCGTCCGGTCGCAGGAATGGTTCATAAGAATGCACCGGCTGGCGAGCATCGGCAGCCGAGGTGGCTAAGCTTCTTCGCAGTGGGCGATGTCGACGCGGCAAAGAAGATTGCCGTGGAAAATGGCGCTAAGGTGTTGTTCGAGCCGCATAGTATCCCTGACCGCGGTCGAGAGGCAGTCTTTTCCGACCCGCAGGGAGCAGTCTTTGTGGCTTTGGCCTCTAGTAGCGGCGATCCGCCCGATGTTTTAGGGGAACCAGGCGAATGGATTTGGAGCTCATTAATCACAAGTGATCCCGACGCAGCAGCCGCATTTTACCAGAAAATGTTCAACTACGAAGTCTTCGAGTTGCCTGCGAGCAAAAGCGCCAAACATCTCCTGCTCTCGTCAGACAATTATGCTCGTGCCAGCGTGAATACGCTGCACACAAATAAGCCAAACGCCTATCCTCACTGGCTTAATTACATACGCGTTACAGATGCGGTTAAGATGACTGAAAAGGTCGTAGCGCTTGGGGGGCGAGTGCTGGTTTCGCCGCGGATTGATCGCCATGGAGGCAAGGTTGCTGTAGTCGCCGACCCTTTAGGGGCGCCCTTTGGGTTACTCGAGTGGTCTGGGACTGAGAGTAAAGAGGTGTCTAAGTGAAAATCTTAACATTATCGTTAGCGTTCGTCTTCGTGGCTTGTATGTTTGTATTACTATTGTTCGGCTGCGTCGCGACCGGTGGCGCATACTACGAGGGCGGGGACTATTACGAACCCTATGGTTACGACTACGGTGGCTGGGGACCTGATTATTATGTGGTGCCGTTTCACGAGGAGCATCATCACGGCGATGAACAACATCATGTCGAAGGCAGACACGATGAGCGCTCTTACAGATCCGCACCTGCTTCTCGCTCGATTCCGTCTATTCCATCGCGGTCACGTTTTGGTGGCTCGCGATCACATTCAAACCCTACGAGGAGATAATTATCGTACGGTCCCGAGGGGCTCGTGATGACATGTCAGGACAAACATCATCAGCCCAGCTATACGCTGCACAGGATCGCTATGGTGAATCAATCCCTAAGGATGACTTGTTATAAGCGGTACACCATCCCAGCGGGCTGATTGAACCCTCCACCACCTGACAGGTACCATCAGCAGTCGGCGTCTTACCAGGAATAAAGAACTTGCAATTGCTGCATTTTTGATCGCCTTTAGGCTTGTCCTGGTACTTCATGGCGGCCTTGGTTTCCTTCGCCGCATGCACTTTCCCGGTAAAAACCGACGCAAGTGCGACGCCAGTTACTACCGCAACGCCTTTAAGCATTGTGCGGCGGGAAATCTTTTTGTCCAGAGCTTCATTCATTTTGATGCCTCCTTTATTAGCATGACGAACTAGACTTGAACGGATAGTTGGCTTCCTTAGCTAAGCAACTTACTTTGACAATCCAAACAGCTACCCGATTTTCTTACCACCAGATCACACGCCTGCTGCCACATATCATGAATTGAGTCTCTTCTACGTATATTGAAATGCTACTCCTATCTGAAACTCATGCATATCGGTCTTGGTCTGATAATCTTGTCAGACTTTGCCTACAGTTGATGGCATCCTTCTTACGACGGACTGAGGGTAAGAGCCGGACAAGTCATCGCAACCGCGGCGGAGATCAGCGAGAGGTGAGTAAGTCCCTGCGGGAAATTACCCATCATCTCGCCGGTAACGGCATCAAACTCTTCAGAAAAAAGGCCGAGTTCATTACCGGTTAAAAGGGCTCGATCAAACACTTCGCGCGCCTCAGGGAGACGATCTTGGCGCGCCAGGCACTCCGCAAGCCAGAAAGAACAAGGGAGGAAGGCCCCTTCCTCAGCTTCTATTTCATCGTTACCTGCAGCGTAGCGCCGCAGAAGGCCGTCTTCTTCGAGGGCGGAGCGAACCTCATCGGTCGTACGAATCATGCGCTCATCTTTAAAGTCCACAAACCCGATCATTGGTAAAAGCAGCAAGGCAGCGTCCATCTCTAATCGGCCGAAGGCCTGGACAAAAACACCGCGCAGGGCATCATACCCCTTCTCCTCCACCTCGCGTCGAACTTCTTTGCGCGCCCTGCTCCAAATGTTAAGAGGCGCCCTGCGCCTGAGATCCTTTGCCAGCTTGATTCCTCGGTCGAGGGCGGCCCAGCACATCGCTTTGGAAAGCACAAAATGGCGGGGGGTTCCGCGCATCTCCCATATGCCACGGTCCGGTTTTTTCCAGTTCTTAGCTGCGGCGTCGACGAGTTCGACAAGAAACTCCCAGTAGTCATCATCCGGAGAATAACCACGGCTATGCCAGTTCCATGCGAGATCGAGAAGCTCACCGTAAACATCCAGCTGCCTCTGCCCCGCAGCGGCGTTCCCCACGCGGACGGGTTTTATTCCTCTGTAACCCTTCAGCCTCTTTATCTCATACTCACTGATCCGCCGCTCTCCCCCGATACCGAAGAGAATCTGGATCTCATCTGCGCTGCCGGCGGCACTGCGTTCGATGAATCGGCGGAATCCCTCAGCTTCGCTGACATGGCCGACTTCCACCAAAGAACGAACAGCAAAAGCAGAGTCGCGAACCCAGGTAAGCCGGTAATCCCAGTTCCTCGTGCCAAAGCGGGATTCAGGAAGCGATGTTGTCGGTGCGGCAGCGATTGCCCCGGTGGGCGCATTGGAGAGCCCTTTGAGGACTATGGCGGAACGCCGGGCATGGTGCGCATAAGGACCCTTGACAGTGCTGCGGGAGGACCAGGAGCGCCACCATGCGATTGTCTCATTCAGGCGGAGATCCAGCTCCCCGATGGCAGGGGTGTCCACAAGGCCGCTATCAATATCTTCCGGTCTCCGGTAAAGCATAGAAAGATGGGCTCTCTCTCCCTTCCCGACAGAGCAGGAGCCTGACAGGGAATGCCGGTCCACCATCTCACAAACAAAATCATGTGAGATAAGCAGGCCGTCACTGCCTCCGATCGCAGCATAATTATTGCCCCTGTATCGCCTGATCCAGGATTTGATAGCCCCGTAATCGAAGCGCGGAACTATCCTGATATCAAACTTTATCTTGCCCTTCATACCCTCAATAATCCGTAGAATCTGTTGATGGGGTTTGTGCGCCCCTCCCTTGCGCATGGTGAAGCAATCAAGGAGACGGGCCTCTCCATGATCGGTTCGGAAAGTTGTTTCCAAAACAAGCGTGTCTTCAATATATCGCCGGGATGCTGCGTGAATGCCGGATGGGACGATCTGGCAGTAGCCGCCCTTTTGCCAGTCGAGCAGGCGGCCGAAGCAACTTCCGGAATCAAGCCGCGGCATGCAGCACCAGTCGATAGAGCCGGATTTCGACACCAGCGCCGATGAGTGGCAGTCACTTATGTAGCCATAATGACTGATGGGCGGATAAAGGCTCTTACTCATCTCCGGAAGTTCATTTGCTTCGTCTTCATTAGAGTTTTTTCTAACTGATTTGAGATATAAATGGAACCGGACTCGATCCTTTTCAATTTGAAGGCGAAACAGAACAAACTAACCCTTTTCAGCTTTCACAACGGCCATCAGCTGTTTATCTCCTGTTGAAAATGCCTCTTGAACGGTCCCCGCCACCGTAATTCTTGTCCTTCCGCAGGCACTTCTGATCACCTCGCCAGCGTATTTACGCAAAGTATAGCACGGTATTGCGGGGGATCATAGTTTCTTAGGGTTACGTGAGGACAACCAGGGCAATAGAAAGAGCGCGGGAAGAGGGGACAGAAGCGTACCAAGGACAACCGAGAGACCAAAGCGCTGTGTGGGAGGAAAACCTGACAAGATAAATATCGCGAAACCGGCACAGACGACACTCATGGAATAAAGGATCGGTTTCCATAGTCTCGAGCATACACTGGCCCAGGCCTCCCGCGAGTGCATATTCCCCGCCGGGTGCCGCCTTACCCATATGAGCATGTGGATCATGGCGTCGACGCCGATACCGATAGCAACATTGGGGCCCGGCGCCGAGATAATGTCTACGGGTATTCTGAAATGACCGAGCATACCCAGCATCAGGACAGGGACGGTGCCCAGACTGATGAGAATCGCTCCGACAATCCGGAGGGAGCGGGAGATAATGCCGCCCATGATCATAAATAGCAGAATTAGCAGAGTAAGTCCTTCCGGTATACTTGATGCAACCAGTTTCGAAAGTTTTCCGTACAGGAAGTAAGCGCCTCCGATCAGTGCCGGATCGAACCCCTGTTCGCGGATGATTTTTTTCAGCCGCTCCACGTTTGCCAAATGATCATATTGCCTGTCCGATTCTTTCATCCTCAGCACAAATAGAGTTTTGGTTCTGTCCTTCGTAATGTAGTATATAGCGGTCTTCCCAAAGAGAGGGGTTTCCAGGGCCTTCAGTATCAGGTCCGCCGGGATAAGCGAGACCATAGGCGAACGTTCGGCCTCGGCCAACAGAAGTGGCAGCGACACTACGCTGCCCACGGAAGGGTCCTGTTCCAATCTATTCTGAAGGAGCCACAGCTTGGAGTACTCTTCCTTCATCTTGAAGGGGGCCATGTTCGGGTTTTCAACTACAACATTTAGGGGAATGCTTCCCCCATTCTTGTCGATATATTCCAGACTGGTTCGTATCTCGCTGCCTTTCTTGAAATAGGAAAAAAGGCTGGGTTCTGTGTTCAGCGCTCCTAAACCCAGAGAAGAAGCACCTGCGGCAAGCAAGATGGCTGCAACGATGCGTCCATGTCCCTTTCTGAAAAAAGGGTGCGTCTCCTGCGGCTCATCGGCTGCTTTATCCTTCGCGGACGAACGTGGCATTTGTATTCTGAGAAAAAATGGATAGATGACGTAGGCTGATGCAAACGCGATCACAGTCCCCATCGCTCCGGACAGCCCCAGTTGACGAAGCGGCGTTGCCGGGACGAAAAGGAGGCTGAGGAAGCCCAGAAGGGCGGTAATCATGCTCAAGAAGGAAGGCAGCAGCGTCACTCTGACCGCCCGCAACCAGGCCTTTTCGACGGCTGTCTCCTTTGTCCGGACGATATGCTGCCAGTTGAAAGTCATGAAAACCATATGGGTAAGAGTCAGAACAAAGACAATCGTAGAAAGGTTTGCTGTAAGGGGACCGATAGGGATGCCGAACGCATGCGTCAGGATAAGGGTCAAAGCCCCGGCGTTCGTGCAGGCGATGAGCGTTCCCAGGACCATGGGGACAGAGCGCGAGATCAGAAGGCCTGAAAGACCGATAACGCAGTAGGCGGCGAGACTGAACACCTTCAGGTCGTGCGCGAGGTTGCGCCGGATGAGTTCCACTATGTAAGTCGAGCCTGAGACCATGAGTTGAAAATCGGGCGCTTCGAAATGGCGTTTGATTTCTTCTATCCGGAGAACGTAGTCTTCGGCCGTAGCATTCTCTTTAAAGAACGCATAGATAAATGAGGCCTTGTAGTCTCCGGAAAAAAGGACACGGCTCCAAAGAGGGCTTTTCAGTGCATCGTCCGTGTCCTTGGGCCCTTTGGTTAAGGACTGTACAGAGTCTATCCCCGGAATCGCCGAAAGTTCGGCAGTCAGCAGGCGGACCTTGCGAAGATAATCCGGGGAACGAATATTCCCCCGGGCGCTCAGGATGATCTCGGGTTCCTGGTAAAAGATTTTAGAAATCAGCCGGTCGGTGCGAATCTGAGGATCATCGCTCGAGAAAAAAAAGTTTTCGTCCACGCTCGGCCTGAAATCTACGTAACGAAAAACGCAGATAATGGAAAAGACGGTCAGACCGCCCCACGCCAGAAACGGCAGAAAATAAGAAAGACGCTTCCGGGACTGTTTATCCGAATGTTTCATGAGTCATAAATGAAGATGGCCTTCCTGTATATGAATCTAGACATCAGGTCTGGTAATCAGGTTACCTCAGGCGTCTCATGGACTGTAGAAACAGGGCCGCTCTCACCGGTGCCGGCCTCCTCGGCCACCGTCCGGACTTTTGGAAGAGCATGAGGATAAGTCCTTTGAATGAATTCAATGAGATTTTCCCTTACCTGGCAGCGGAGGCGCCATAGCGTATCAGAGTTCGGAGAGCCCATCAGCGCTCTTAGTTCGACAGTATGTTCAGAGGTATTTGTAACATCGAGACCCCAGTTCTTCCCGTCCCAGAGGCCTGAGCCCTTGAGAATACGGAGAAGTTCTTCCCTTATCGGTTGAACAGGGACGCTGTAATCCACATAGAATAAAACAGTTCCGACAATATCGGCTGTAGCCCGGGTCCAATTCTGGAAAGGCTTTTCGATAAAATAGCTTATGGGAAGAACGAGCCGCCTCAAATCCCAGAGCCTGATCACTATATAGGTCAGAGATATCTCTTCAACCTTGCCCCATTCATTTTCGACTACAACCACGTCGTCAAGGCGAATAGGTTGGGTCAGAGCTATCTGGATGCCGGCCAGAAGATTGCCGAGGATTCGTTGGGCCGCAAGACCAACTACAAGGCCGAGGAGTCCCGCAGAGGCAAGGATGCCGGTGCCAATATTGCGAAATTTTTCAAAGCTCATCAGGGCTGCTGTGATGGAAAAAATAACGATGATAACGATGAGTATTCGCTTGACGATGCCGAACTGGGTACGGATTCTTCTGGCTCGAAGATTGTCCTCCAGCATGATGTCATACTTCAGAGTAACCATGTCCTCAAGCACATATATAAGTCTGATAAAAAGCCACGCCACAGAAACGATGAAGAGCACGAAGATCAGATCCCCCATGACCTCGATTACAGACTTTGAAAATTCCAGGGACGGCAGACATAGGTAAAGGAAGATGAAAGGGAAGATAATTCGCGAGGGACCGCTGCAGTGGCGGAGGATGGAGTCATGAAGGAGCTGTGAAGTGCGCCGCGCAATTCGAGCGACGATGTGCAAGCCGATCCAATGAACAATTACGCCCAGTAAAACGGCAGCGAAAAGTATGCCTATTGAAAGTATCCAATCACCGAGATAGTGAATAATCCAATCCATCGTGTCTCCCCGTTTTTTCGGGACGGCGCGGTTTTTGACCGGTGCCCCGTACTTACATGAATTATATACCAGTATTTGAATATCGCAAAAAACAGTTGGCGCCTATGACCGTAACTGGAACGGTTTGAAGCCTCTAACAAAAAATAAAAAGGCGACAGCATCTTAGTAATACCCTGAAATATCTATCTCGTCAAAACTGTGATCCTGACGCTTGTCGGCCCTCAGGGTGCAGTACCGAAGTGATGCTTTCTATCGCCACCATCGCCATGGGAGTAGCTTTCCTGCATGAAGCTGGAGCTGTCTCGATAAGGGTTTCCTGTCGTTTACGACGCTGTTATCAACAAAACTTGAATTAGGTCCGGATTTTGCGACAATACAAGTGAAAGCTGTCCGCATAAAATGCTAAAGGAACTGGCTAAGCTAATAACAGGCCTCCTCTTACTTTCATTCGTGATGACTGAAGGCTGTTCTCCAAAAAAGGAGGAGAGGTCCCTTCCTGAAGGAGAAAAGACCGTTGACAGTGCACTGATGGGTCGTTCTGACAGGCAATGGACCGGCGATCTCGATGAGATTCTTAAGGGAAGAGGTGTTATCCGCGTGCTTGTCTCTTACAGCAAGACTAATTTTGCCATCGTTAACGGTCATCCTGAGGGATTGGAGTATGAACTTTTTCATCAGTGGGAGCTTTCCCTTGGCGGGAATGCCAGAGGGCGAGGAGTGAAGCCCGTAGTTATCTTTATCACTGTTCCCAGCGATCAACTCATACCCTTGCTCCTAAACGGCAAAGGCGATATAGCGGCAAGCCTGGACGTTACAGATGAACGAAAAAGACTAGTCGCCTTTAGCGATCCTTACATCATGAACGTCAACGAGGTTATCGTGACAGGAAAGACAGTGAACAATCTCCGGACACTCGACGATCTCTCAGGCAGGACCGTACACGTCGTCTCCGGAAGCAGCTACGCCGAACACCTGAGGAACCTGAATAAACAACTCAAAAAGGCGGGGCGCAGAGCTGTCAGAATAGCCGAGGCCGACAGGACCCTTGAAGCTGAAGATATGATCGAGATGGTTCATTCGGGAATCTTCAATATAACGGTCGTCGATTCCCATATCGCCGATCTGTGGTCATGTGTCTTTCCTTCTATCATTGTGCGGAAAGATATCGTGCTGAATTATGGCGGCAGCCTCGCCTGGGCAGTGCGCAAGAACAACCCTAAATTACTCGCTGCTCTAAACGGTTTTATCGACTCGAAGGCGCGCCAGGGTACTGTGCTCGGGAATATGCTTTTTACAAAATATTACGGCAATACGAAATGGATCAGCAATCCCATCACGAAGCCGGGGGAAAGAAAACTTCTGAAACTGCAGTCCCATTTCAAGAGATATGCGAAGATGTACGGATTCGACTGGCTCAAGATCGCTGCCATGGCATACCAGGAGTCCCAGCTAAATCAGGGCAGCCGCAGCCGGAAGGGCGCCGTCGGTATCATGCAGGTGACCCCCGAGACTGCGGCGCAGTTCGCCATACGCAATGTTTCGACAGCGGATAACAATATCCATGCCGGGGTAAAATATCTCAACTATCTCAGGGAAACCTACTTCAGCGACCCCGGCATAAGCCCGGCAGACAGGGTCGATTTTGCTCTCGCAGCTTATGATGCCGGGCCGGCAAAAATAACGGCTCTGCGCCAAAAAGCTGCCGAACTTGGAATAGACCCGAACAAGTGGTTCTTCAATGTGGAGAGAGTCGCCCTCAAAACGATGGGCCGCGAAACTGTCCAATATGTTGCAAACATCAATAAGTACTTCATCGCTTACAAATCGGCTGAGCAGATTCTCGAGACGAAACGCATCAAACGGGAAAAGGAAAAGGCGGTTGAAGTCGCTCGATGAACTCGCAGATTGCAGGAGGGGTTACATAAACGGAGGTTAATATCAGGATAAGAATCTGAAAAGGCGGCGGCCTTTACTTCCCCGCATCGGGGAGTGGTTTTCGCATCTCTTCGGACACTCTTTGTAAGGCCGGCTTAGCGTCCAGTAAAGGGGCATTGAGCAAAAACGGGCAACTTTTTTGTGAAGGCTGAAAGATTGCATCGGGCAAATTTTCTGCGATAATGGTAGAAGATTTTATAAAAAAGATTGAAAGGAGAAGAAAACCATGAAGAGGAGAAAGGTATTGTATGTTTTGACTGGTTTGTTTTTTGCTTCGATATTGTTTTTGTCTGGACCCCTGAGAGACGTGTGGGGACAAGGGGAAGAAAAAACTAAAGTCGAGGATACAAAGGACAAGTTCTCCAAGGAGAAGAAAGAATTTGAAATGAAGGCTAAGGCCAAACTCGACGAGTTGGACAAAAAAATAAAAGAACTGGAGGCAAAGTCAAAGGCAGAGCTGAAAGAAGATATAAATAGACTGAAAAAGAAACA
>JBAIXS010000301.1:0-4186 GCA_037916395.1 Candidatus Sulfobium mesophilum | reverse complement strand
GGCCTGACGCCTATGAGGCCAAGCAGCAGCACGAAGGAGCCCTCCCTCACGCCAAGACCCGATATCGAAATCGGCAGCGAGGTGATGCTGATGATGATCGGAAGAAAAACGAGCAGCGGCAGAAAAGGCACCTGCTCTCCAATTGCCGATGCAAGGACCGCAACCGCAATCAGACCCGTGGCCTGTATGCACAGGGATATGCCTATTGTCTTTGCGATAATGTCTTTCCGTGCCGCCAGTAGCGAGAAGTAATCGTAAAACTCCGATAAAGTCTTGAACCTCTTGCCGAGTTTAAGACCGAAAAAAAGAAAGCTGCCGACGACAAAGGCAGTAAATATCGCAGGCATCAGCCATTTGTATACTGACCCGCCGAAGAAACTCAGAGCAAAAGGATAGGCCGTCATGCCTATTATCATAAGGCTGACATACCCAAGATACCTGTCCATAAAGACGGAGGCGAGCGTTAGGCTCAGCTTTTTTGCGTCTTTGTTAAGGTAATAGGCTTTGACAACGTCTCCGCCGATCACGCCCGGCAGAAAGGTGCTGAAAAAAGAGCCGATCATATAAAGAGAAAAGAGTCTTCTGAAGGTGAATCTTTCAGGCAGCAGGAGTTTCCATCTGAAAGCAGCGCCGCATATAGATGTCACATAAAGCGAGGCGGCGAACAGGAACGGCAAGAGGCCGATTTTTTTCAGCATCGAGATAATCTGACTGATGTCGGCCTTTAAAAAGACCATATAAAGGGAGAGGGCGCTGACCGCTAATTTGACGGCGAAAAGCGCGATCTTGTTAATCTTCATGTCCGCTGATTTTTTTGATGACGTATATCGGCTTGTTTTGCGACTCGTGATATGTCCTGACAAGCATCTCACCTAAAAGCCCCATCCCTATAAACTGGATGCCGACAATAATAAGCAGCACGCCAAGAAGCAAAAGCGGCCGGCCACCGATGTCCATTCCGAAAACCAGTTTCTCCAGGCTTAGATAGAGCGAGATCAGCACTCCTGCCGCGCCGCTTGCCAGACCCACTGGGCCAAAGAACTGAATAGGCTTCGTAGAAAAACTCTGCAGGAATTTCACAGTGATCAGATCAAGGAAAACCTTTACAGTCCTTGAAATCCCGTACTTCGATTTTCCCCTCAGCCTCGGATGATGGAGCGTCTCTACCTCGGCGACCTTCACGCCGTACCAGCTTGCCACGGCCGGTATGAACCTGTGCATCTCTCCGTAAAGCTTCATATTCTTTATTACATCGCTGCGATAGGCCTTCAGCGAACATCCATAGTCATGCAGCTTCACTCCAGTTACCCAGCTTATAAGCCGGTTGGCCATCATTGAGGGGAGCCGCCTCGAAACGAACGGGTCTTTTCTGTTTTTTCGCCAGCCGCTAACGATATCGCTTTCCTTGATTGCCTCCAAAAGAGAGGGGATGTCGGCCGGGTCGTTCTGCAGGTCTCCGTCAAGGGTTATGACGACGTCACCCTTCGCATAGTCGAACCCCGCGGCAAAGGCAGCGGTCTGGCCAAAGTTCCGCCTGAAACTGATGACCACCACATTGACGTCCCCTGACTGGATTTCATCGAGCAGAGGCAGGGTCCTGTCGGTGCTTCCGTCGTCAACATATATAATCTCGTATTTTTTCTTCAGGGAATCCATCACCGACTTCACCCTGCGGTGCAGTTCGGGGACGTTCTCTTCTTCATTAAACAGGGGGATGACTACCGATATCATCATTAATAAGTCTCCGATCATAGCTACGTTTACTGCCGTCAGCCAGTCATTCCGGCTTGTCCGGAATCTTTCTTGAAGAATCAGGATTAAAATATTCTTCGAAAAAATCCCTCTCCATCCCCCTTTTCCAAAGGGGGAGTAAATCTGTTTCCCCTCTTTGGCAAAGAGGGTTTAGAGGAGATTTTATCATAAGTCCAAAACTCATTTTCGTGTCAATGACTAACTCTAATACGTTTCCGGCGGCTTTGATTTTATACCCTTGAAATCATAACACTTAAACATCGTAAATTTCATTACCTTATCCTTGAGCGTTATTACGACCGGGACTCTCTCGGTTCTTGCGAAGCTGTCTCCCAATTCCGGCGGCAACTGTCGTTCATCATACATAACAAGCAGTGCGTTGTAACCTTTATAATTTTCGAAGCCGGGCCAGAGGTCATACTGGTTCATCCTCCTGCCGAGGTTTATGCAATAAGTCTTCGGGTTTCCCTTTATATAAAATGCCATCTCGCTTGCCATCTGGTAGCTGTCCGAAAAGACAAATACCGGCCCGGCTGACGAAAGCTCTTTGTATGCCAGGTCTGCCTCATCTCCCAGTTGCCTCCAGCCTACCAGCCTCATCGTAGGGTCAAGCTTGCGTGGCAGGTGAAGGACTGAAGGGAAATGCGCAAAGGCAGTCAGGGTAAAAGCCATAAGAACTGCAGCCACAGCGAGAACTTTTGAACGCCCCTCCCGTTGGATTGCACCGTGGGCATAGTATGCTGAAAATGCTATAAACCCGCTCGCATAACCAGGCAGTGCCCAGTTGGCCTGCACTTTTCCCTGGGCGCTTTTAAGGATAAAAAAAAGCACAACCGGCATACAAAACCAAAACGCAAAAGCTCCGGCTTTGTCTTTACGCATCCTCCACAGGGCGACAATAATCAGCGCAAAAAGAAGGGGGGTGATCACCCCTGCCTGCGAACCCAGGAACTCGAAGAAATCTTTTGCTGACAACGTAAGCCCGGCTGCAACGTGGGCCTGCCCCGCCGTATGCTTAAGCGTAACCCATCCATGAGCGGCGTTCCAGAAAATCACCGGGCTAAAGACGGCGAGACTTAAAAGGAAAGATAGATACGGTCCCGCATTAAGCAAAAACTTGCGGGAGTCTTTGTGAAAAACGAAAAATAGAAAACCGCAAAGATAGAAAAGAGCCATCGTGTATTTCGTCAGAAGTCCGAGACCAATCGCGATGCCAAGTAATATCCAGTACATAGAGCTTTTTATTCTCTTTTTTGTCATCCCGGCTTGCCCGGGATCATTCTTTCGGAAGGATTCCCGACAAGCGGGAATGACAGACGAGGAAATGGCATTGTCGGCATCAATATCCGCCAAGCAGTTCCCGTTACTTTCAATCGCCTTCCAAAAAAGAAAAAGAGAGAGTATCCAGAAAAAGATGAAAGGAGAATCTATGGTAAAAAGGACGCCGAATACCGAATAAAGGGGAACCACCTGGATTAGCAGCGCTGCCAGAAGTCCGGTCTTTTCGTCGTAGAGGTCCCTGCCCAATTTATATATAAGTACGCTGCTAAGGGCCGACAGGACAACCGCGAAAATCCTCACGCCAAAGACTGTATTGCCAAAGAGTGCGGTCCCTGCATGTATCAGATACGCAATCATGGGTCCTTTTGAGTAATAGCTCCAGTCGAGTCTTCTTGACCATTCCCAATAATGGGCCTCGTCGGCGCTCAGGTCAAAAGGACCGGTGAGAATAAAATAAATTCGAAAAAGACTGAAGGCCATAACGATAAAAAAGAGGGCCCGGCCGTAATCCCGCCGCCTGTAGACATCCGATGTCCAGCTGAAGATACGTCGGGCCGCATATGCACATCCCGTGCCGAAAGCTGCTCCGGCAATGATATCAAACGGGTAGTGAACCCCCACATAAACCCTCGAAATAGCAATCGCCGCCGCGACAAAAAGAAAGAACCAGGTCGCCGCATCCCTTCTCAGAAACCAAAAAGCCATAGCGAAGGCAAAAGCGTTTGATGAGTGGTTTGAGGGCATCGAAAAAGATTTCGAGCAATTCACGAGAAGATGAACACCGTCGAGAGCGTTACAGGGTCTCGTCCTTGCGATCAGGTTCTTCAAAACAGCGCCTCCGGCATCAGCAAAAGCAACCGCAAGAAGCGATATCACCACATAAGACCATGTCTTCGACCGCTCTTTCACCAGCACCCGGATCAGAAGGGGCAGGAATATGATCTTCGAATTATTAGTGATAAATGGCATCACGACATCAAGAAAGCCGTTTTGAAGATCCTTGTTTATCAGGAAGAATAAATAAGTGTCTATTTGAGTAAGGTTCATATAACAGTCATTCCTCGACCAGTTGCCATTCGGCATAACCCGTTTTCCTTTTAACGGATTTTCTTCCCCTGAGCCTCACCGATGTCTTTTCAGGATGCGTTTTCAC
>JBAIXS010000300.1:0-1816 GCA_037916395.1 Candidatus Sulfobium mesophilum | reverse complement strand
AGCATGAACCGGGCTGCTGAAAAAGCGGCGCCCAAGGCGGCAGCGATCTTCGGCGACGCGATCAGGGAGATGACTTTTGAGGATGTCCGGGGGATTTTGAGCGGGGGAGACACGGCAGCGACAGAATACTTCAAGCGCAAAACCCATAACAAGCTCTATGAGTCGTTCAAACCGGTTGTCTCGTCATCCATGAACGAGGTCGGGGTCACCAAATCATACAAGGAAATGATGGGAAAATATGAGTCGGTTCCCTTCGCCGGCAAGGAATCGGTCGATCTTGATCACTATGTGACCAACAGCGCTCTTGACGGTCTCTTCTACATGGTTGGTCAGGAGGAAAAAAATATTCGTACCAATCCTATGGCTCGCACCACAGACCTCCTGAAAACTGTCTTCGGCAAATAAAGGCTGTCAATGCAACTGCCGGAGAGGTTTCGCTCAAGAAGTTTCCATAGGAAGACTGCACTCAGAGTAGTTGCATTCCTGTTTGTTTTTTCAATAACCGGTTTTTTCATATTGCCGCCGATCATAAAATCGGTCCTTCTCAAGGAGCTTTCTGAAACCCTCCATCGTGACGTGTCCATCCAGACGGTGAGGTTTAATCCCTTCATTTTGTCTTTCACAATAAGAGGGTTTGAGATAAAAGAGCCTAAGAGCCGGCAGAAATTTGTTTCATTTGACGAACTCTATCTAAACTTTCAGGCCATGTCTGTCATCCGGAGGGGTATTGTCATTAAAGAGATAGTCCTGAAAAATCCGTACATCAATATTGTACGCAATGAAGATATGACCTTCAACTTCACGGACCTTCTGCTGATGAAGAAGAAGCCGGACGAAAAGGAGAAGAAGAAGGCATCTCCCCTGCGGTTTTCGTTCAATAACATTCAGGTCGTGGGGGCTAGCATTGATTTTATGGACGGGCCTAAGCATACCCGGCATACGGTAAAAGACGGCTCGCTGGCGGTTCCCTTTATCTCGAACCTGCCGTATTATCTGGACTCTTATGTGCAGCCGGCATTTTCAGCAAAAGTCAACGGCCATCCGGTATCGTTCAAAGGGATGTCGAAGCCCTTTATCGATTCTCATGAAACGAGCATTGATCTGAATTTCAAAGACCTTGATCTCCCATATTACCTTGCTTATTCGCCTGTACCACTTAAGTTCAAGCTGGTCTCCGGATTTGTGGACACAATGTCGCGCATATCCTACGTTCAGTATAAGGACAAGAACCCGACGCTTTCACTTGTCGGAATTACCAGCGTTAAACAAATAAAGATAACGGACAGCGCAGATGCGCCGCTTGTGAGTATTCCTCTGTTTAACATATCCATCGGTTCGTCTGATCTAATGTCCATAAATGTTCATTTTTCGAAGATTGAAGTGCAATCTCCGGAGATCAATGCAGTACTGGACAAAAAGGGGCGGCCGAACCTTCTGGCGCTTATTCCCGGGCAGGGCGAAAAGCCGGCGGATGAAAAGAAGAAAGCGGACGAAGATAAGATGGTTGACGCTAAGGCATCGAAGAAAAAACCTCTGCCGGTCATAGAGGCCGATGAAATGCTTCTTTCGGGAGGGAAAATCTTATTTGCGGATACCTCAGAAAATAGAAATTTTAAAGCCAGTCTTGAAAATATCCAGGCTAAGATCAAACGGTTCAGCACCATGAAAGAAAAGAAAGGGGACGCGGAGGTCTCATTTCAGACGGATTCTAAGGAAGCATTCAAGCTAACTAGCAACTTTTCCGTCGAACCCCTCGCTGCGGCAGGGGCCGTGGAAGCATCCGGCATTGTCCTGAAAAAATACCTCCCCTATTATG
>JBAIXS010000299.1:0-3299 GCA_037916395.1 Candidatus Sulfobium mesophilum | reverse complement strand
GGGTGATTTTCATGGTTGATTCAATTATAGCTGTTTCTATACTTGGTGCAAAAAGAGCGATTTTGAAGTTACAAGGTATTCTTCAATGTTGTTATAACGGACTTGAGCAGTTGCCTTAGAATCACTTTGTATTTGTGACTTCGCCGCCGCTTTTTTTCCATGCCTCGATGCCGCCCTCAATGTAGCGTGCCTTTATATTTTTGGACAGGAGATGGTCGAGGACGCTGTTACTGACAGATCCTCCCCTGGCGCAATAAAGGACAATCTCCTTATCAGTAGGCAGACCCCCGGCCCATTCATCGATTTTCTCAGGGTCGTGCCATTCTGCATTTAATATTGGTTTTCCATCATACTCGGCCTTCCGCCTGACGTCTATGACGGTAAATGCCGACGATTTTTGCCTCAGCTCACCGGGAGTTATCGTCCTTGCCATAACATAACCTCCTTGCTTTTATAATTAGCGTTTGCAAACAAATTATAGCAGAACAACAAAGCCTCAAGAATTAGAGGGCGGCGATAGAAACATATCTTCTTCTTGACATAAGAAGTAACAGGTGTTACATTAGTATCAAGAATAACAAAAGGAGGTAAGGGCGATGAAGGATATACGGGGAAGAATTGAAGATGTGTTCACGGAGATAGCCTTTGCCGAGGAAAGGGAGATCCGGCTTCTGAAAAATATTTCCGGCCATTGCGCCGAACGGCTCGACCAACTTTTCACTGCCGTTACTTTTGCGGAGGCCGGTGAATTTGATGCGGCGAGGCGTTTTATAGGCGGAGACGCCGGAAACAACAAAAGGCATTTCGAGCGGCGGCTCCCGCGTTTCTGCGCGGGCCGGGCATGAGCTGATAAGGTTTAGCTTATGAAATATAGAGGCAAGGGCGGCGCGGAGACGGGATGGCTCCTTTTCTTCTACAGTGTGCCTTCCAAGCCGGTCAGCAACCGGATGAAGATATGGCGGAAACTTTCAAAGGCGGGGGCGGTGCAGATCAAAGGCGCGGTCTACATCCTTCCTATGACCGATGAGCACTACGAGTTCTTTCAGTGGCTCGTGGCCGAGGTCTCTCAAATGGGGGGGGAGGCGGCATTTACTAAAGTCGAAGCAATCGATTCAATGAAGGATCATGAGATTGTGGACATTTTCAACGGGCATAAGGACGCGGAGTATCAGGTGATCGGCAAATCACTTGAAGACATTGAGACGAAGGTAAACAGTATTAAGAAAGGATCGAAGCCGCAGAACCTGAGGGCGGTTTCGGAGCAGATTGCCAGACTCTCAAAAAGTTATAGAGAAGCCGTCAAGACCGACTTTTTCTCTTCAAAGGCCGGCTCTCTCATGCTCTCAAGATTTAATGTGCTGAATGCATCAATGAAGGGTTTTGCGGGTGCCTCTGCTGAACCCAGGGCCGTAAGTGTTCCTTCGCGAAGACTCGATGACTATCGGGGGAAGATATGGGTCAGCCGCAGAAGACCTTTTGTGGACAGAATGGCTTCGGCGTGGCTCATCAGGAGGTTCATAGACAAAAATGCAGCATTCAGACTGGCGGACGAGAAAGAACTTGCCAGTCCAGGCAGAAACGAAATCACCTTTGATGTAAGCGGCGGGATGTTCACCCATGCCGGCGACCTTTGCACCTTTGAGGTTTTGGTTAAGACATTCGGGCTAAAGGACAAGGCTGTCAGAAAGATCGCCGAAATCGTGCATGAATTGGATATCAAGGACGACAAATACAGCAATGCTGAATCAGCCGGACTTGAAGATATCCTCTCAGGGCTCAGGAAATCCGTAAAGGATGATATTGAACTGCTTGAAAAGGGCATGTCGGTCTTTGAAATGCTTTATCTGTCAAAATCGGGCGGCCGGTATGAATGAGCCAACGTCGTTTAGAGAGACATTTCTCTACTGGCTAAAACTCGGCTTTATCAGTTTCGGCGGGCCTACGGGCCAGATAGCCATGATGCACAAGGAAGTTGTCGAAAATAAGAAGTGGATGCCTGGAGAGCAGTTCCTCCATGCCCTGAATTTCTGCATGCTCCTGCCGGGCCCCGAAGCCCAGCAGCTCGCGACCTATATAGGCTGGACGCTTAACGGAACCAAGGGAGCCATTGCTGCAGGCGTGTTGTTTGTACTTCCCTCTGTTTTTATCCTCTGGGGGTTGAGTTGGGTTTATACCGCCCTTGGGACGGTTCCTGCAATAGCGGCCCTGTTTTACGGGCTAAAGCCGGCTGTGGCTGCGATTGTTGCAGAGGCAGTTATCCGTATAGGACGCAAATCCCTTAAGACCACTGGTCTCATTATCCTGGCTTGCCTGTCATTCATTGCAATCTATTTTTTGGACGTTCCATTCCCTGTTATAGTTCTGAGCGCCGGCCTTATCGGATATCTGTTAAATCACCGGTTGTCGGGCCGGTCAAAGTCGACAAACGCCAGGCCGTCTGAACTCGTGCAATCTTCTCAGCCGGGCGGGTGGAGCCGTAGTGTCAGGATTACGGCATTCGGCTTTTTCCTATGGTTTGCACCCGTTTTCCTCATTGGTTTATGGCGTGGATGGGATTCGGTCCTTTTCGACATAGGCATCCTTTTCAGCAAGGCCGCTGTTGTCACTTTTGGCGGCGCTTATGCCGTGCTCGGCTATATCGGCCAGCAGGCAGTGCACCAGCACGGATGGCTCCTGCCTGAACAGATGATGGACGGTCTTGCCCTGGCTGAGACGACACCCGGCCCCCTTATCATGGTGAACCAGTTTGTTGCATATGTTGCCGCTTATCTCCATGCAGAGGGGCTCACTCCCGCCGTAGCCGGGGCAATAGGCGGGCTGCTCGCAACATGGGTCACATTCGTGCCTTCAACACTCTGGATATTCATCGGCGCGCCTTATATAGATTCGCTCCGCAAAAATGTTAAGTTGTCTTCGGCCCTGACGGCCGTCACAGCGGCTGTGGTCGGTGTTGTCCTGAATCTGGCGGTAAACTTTGCGCGCCACACCCTGCTGCCGGACTCAGGCGGATTTGAGTGGTATGCGCTTGCGGCTTCAATAGTAGCCTTTGTCGGCATGGCAAGGTTCAGATGGGGAATGATCCCTGTAATAATCGGCTCTGCGCTGGCCGGTTTTATCTGGAAGATGGTCGTATAAGAGACATGGTGAAAAGATAACTAACAAGGAGGCATATCATGAAAGAAGTAGCTGAAATGACCGTCAAGTTAATGGCGGCTTCCGCACGGACGGCTCCGAAAGCAGGGGGCAAGGATTTTCTCGAAATTGTGGTAATAACAGAGGAAGAGGACCTGCGAAAGATT
>JBAIXS010000298.1:0-2720 GCA_037916395.1 Candidatus Sulfobium mesophilum | reverse complement strand
ATTTGGTCGAGGTTCATAAATGGGATGTGTCCCTATTTATCTTCGAGAAGCAAGTCCAATACATTCATTTTTTCCTGCGTATGAAGCTATTAATGATAGCAACTGAGGAGAAGAGTTTACAAGAAATATGCACTAAGGACGATCGAGATCAGATGGAATAAGAAGTTTGAAGGATTTAAAAGTGAGGAGTCCTCACAGAAAGAGACGGGCAATCTGCTTCATTATTGTCCAAGGTGTTCTTCCTGGAACAAACAGCCTTGATGCCGTTCACATAACTGAATCTTTCAAACAGGAACAAATAGGCAAGTTGTCTTTTTAACTTGGAAATTAGAAGCCCAGAGTTTCAACATAATTTCTTTTCCTATCTTTGTAGGACAAAGACTTAGCGGACTCGTGGAATAACTACTACAAGAAAATCAGATTTCCACCGATATCTTTTCATGTCTGGCTGGAGTATCCTTATCACAAATTGTGTGCTGATAGATTCGAGAGCGCATGAATAAAAAAACAGAACCAGGAGGAACCATGAAAAAACTGTTTTTCTTAACTGCCATGTTCTCCACTGTAGCTTTGTGTTTCGGTGCGGCTATTGCCGCTGAAATGGAGGTTCCCGCAGCTTTGAAGCCGAGTGACGGATGGACACTCCATATCGATGCCAAACAGCACATGCCAAAGATGCCCGATATGGTCGTTCATCATTATTGCAAGCCGGTATCAGGGGGTTTAATAGAGTGTCAGTTGTACGACAGCGATAAGCCCGATGCCCGTCTCATCGGTGTCGAGATGGTCGTCGATGCTTCGACCTACAATAAATTTAATAAGAAGGAAAAGGCCCTCTGGCATTACCATAAGACCGAGATTCCGAAGGTCGACGCCTCCCTCCCTGACCTTTCATCGGAAGAAGCGGCGAAGACGCTAAAAGGTCTGGAAGAAACTTATGGCAAGGTTTACATCCTGTGGAACCCGAAGAAGAGCGAACCGCCGGTAGGGAAGCCTGTAATATCTGTCTTGCACTGACCCTCAGTTGGAGAATTTTTAGAATCCGTACTGACCTTACGGCAGGGGACCTTACACAGCAGGAAAACGTTCCATAACGCTATAAGCGAGGTGGCAGTTGATCTATTAACTCAGATGAGGCATGGGAAAGGAGAACAGGCGATGAAATATCTGGTAGTTGGCTCGGGGGGACCCGGATTTGCTTCTCCAAAGGAGGCAATCAGAGTACTCGAGGAAATAGTACTCCCAAGTTTTGATCAACTCATAGGCTTTGAGAAGAAGAAAAAGATTCTTGCCGGAGGGCTTCCTATAGGAGATAGGGCATTTGTGTTCATAGCGGAAGCATCTTCTAATGAAGAATTGGATCAAATGCTGCGACAGCTCCCTATGTGGGGCTCGTTGGACTGGGAAGTCTCTGCCCTCCAGACATTTTCAGGGAGAGCAGATCAGGAAAGGAGCATCATTAAGGAATTCAAGAAAGAACGCGGGGTTACGTAGTGGGGGGTGCAGAGTGTAGCGAGTACACCTCCAGCACAAAAAGGAGAGAAGATTCATGGTAGTTGAGGCTAATACACAGGATCCTGTTGTAACAGATGGGGACAAATATTCAGTTGTTCTAGACAACGAACGCGTTAGGGTGCTCAGGTATCATGATAAGCCAGGAGACATAACTTCGCAACATTATCACCCTGACTATGTCTTGTACGCGGAGTCTTCTTTCAAGCGACGGTTGACATTCTCTGATGGTCGGAAGCAGGAGGTTGACGTCAAAGCTGGGAGTATCGTTTGGCTGAAAGGACATCAACACATCGGAGAAAACATAGGGGATACAAATACTGACGTAATAATTGTAGAACTGAAGGAAACAGAACGTTAGACCTGACAGAGATGAATCTCAAATAAGATGCAACCGATAGGATTCAATCTGTTGGAAATAGAAATGGCAATGATCATCTCCTTCTTGGGACCGGTACTAATGCGATCAAGGCTACGCGCTGTGGTATAATTTTGCAATGACGACCACTTCTTCTTCACGTCGCACCGGTTGGCGCATCCTCGGATTCGGCAAACATCCGGAGATAGCGGCCTCCGTCCAAGAGAGACTCCGTTCACTCGGATTCCAGGCGACTACCCTCGTGCTCACTAACGATGAAGATGGGGACGCACAGTTGGTCGCGGAACTGAAGCGAGCCGAATACGATGGCGTGGCCATCGGCGGTTACATTAACGGACAGGACGCCGTGAATTTCCCTGCCACGGAAGAGACCACTGTCTGGTTCAATCGCGTTCTCAATATCATCCACGCGAACGCGCAAAAATCGAAGATCATCCTCGTGCGCGGCCCACAAGACGTTGTGCCAGCGATCGAGCGAGTGCTTGGAAAAAAACCGTCGTCTTGAGTATACTCTGAACGCCGCCCAACAACGCTCTCAACTCCACACCGTGTGCTGTACTTTCAAAAATCTTCACCATCGCAATAAATTGAACCACGACGAGTAGTCGGTGACAAAATGACCAGCAGGATTTCGGGTCGAATATCACATCTGAAGAAGATTTGCTTGCCGCCGCAATAATGCCTCCTGTAACTTTGTGTCGCGTTGATTTTGGTAGTGATGTGGATTTTTATCATAAATCATCAAATGGCATATTTATCCGCCCATCTCACCCAAGACACAATAGAAAAAGAGCGGTACAACAAACTACTGACTGACTTTACAAACAAC
>JBAIXS010000297.1:0-10150 GCA_037916395.1 Candidatus Sulfobium mesophilum | reverse complement strand
ACCCACGGCTTTTCGGTTATCATGCCGGTCCCGAGTATTGCCGCCTCCGGATAGTTTATGATCGGCGTTGCGAAATAACCGCCGAAATGCCCGTAGTTAGTGATCGTGAAGGTGCCGCCCTTCATCTCTTCGAGTTTTATCTTCCTTTCCCTCGCCTTGACGCTGAGGCCCTGGATTTCAAGCGAAAGATCGAGAATTGTCTTTCCGACCGGGTTCTTTATGACCGGCACCATAAGGCCGTCAGGTGTGTCAACTGCAATGCCGATGGCATAATATTTTTTTATGATGACCTCCTCATTTTCATCGTCTAAAGATGAATTGAGCATCGGGTGCTCGGCAAGGGCATGAATGACGGCCTTTATAAAAAAAGGCAGGAAGGTAAGGTGGACGCCTTTTTCGAGAAGAGGCTTTTTCTCCTTTTCCCTCAGGTCCCAAAGATCTGTTATATCGACCTCGCTCATACCTGTTACAAATGCCGTGGTCTTTTGAGAGGCGATCAGATTCTTTGCTATCGTCCTCCTGAGCCCCCTTAGCGGTATTCTTTCCACGGGCCCGAATACATCCTCGGCCTTTTTTTCCTTTGGCTTGGCTGCAGTCGCTGATGTGAGATCTTCTTTTGTGACACTTCCTCCCGGGCCGGTTCCCTTCACCTTCGAAAGATCGATGCCAAGTTCTCTGGCAGCAGCCCTGACCGCAGGTGTCGCAAGCACGACCTCCTCTTCCGCCTCCGGTTGTGCGCCCACGACCGAGACAGATTTTTCCCTTTCCTCTTTTTTCTCCTCAGGTTTTTTTTCTGCAGCCGGCCTCGCTTCCTCTTCCTCCTCCGGCAGCACTCCCACGACCGAGACAGATTTTTCTCTTTCCTCTTTCTTCTCCGCCGGTTTTTTTGCTTCGGCAGGCTTCTTTTCCTCCACCGTCTCGCCCTCTTCAGCGATCGTCATCAGGACCTCTCCCACCTTTACTATCTCGCCCTCGCCCTTGTTGATTTTAAGCACCGTGCCCTTCTTCGGGGAGGGGACTTCAACAACGGCCTTATCGGTCTCTATCTCAAGTACGTTTTGATGCTCCTCGACTTTGTCCCCTTCCTTGACTATCCACTTCCTAACCTCTCCCTCTGTGATACCTTCGCCAAGGTCCGGCAATATAAAGTTAAACGGCATAGGCCCTCCTGATTAAAATTTAAGCGGTTCAGTCTTTAGAAGAAAGAATATCACGCAGCGCCACGGCAGTCAATTTGCCGGAGATAGCCTGCCACGGATTGCTGTCCTTCGTATTGACGAGCTGTTCAAACACTACAGCGCTGTATCCTCTGTCTGTCGTGGTATAATTTTTATAATATGAGAACATATCCGACCAAAAAGAATATAGCGCTATTCCTCGCCCTATTTATTGCTATTGTGTCCGCTGCGTCTTTAAGCCCCCGGCATGCGGACGCAGCCGACCAGAAAAACTTTATGTGGAAGATCCGGTCAAAGACAGCGACGGTGTATCTCCTCGGTTCGATCCACTATATGAAAAAAGAGGCCTATCCGCTGAATATAGCCATAGAGGACGCCTTCAGCAGGTCGAACATCCTTGCGGTCGAGGCAAATGTGAACAACCCCGACAAACTTTATTTCTCAAAATTAATCGACAACGCCTTTTATCCTGGAGAAGACACACTCGAAAAACATGTCTCCCGTCAGACATATGAACTCGTTACCAGGACATTTGCTAACTACGGGCTTCCGATGGAGGTACTTGCCAAGGAGCGGCCATGGTTTCTGGCTCTGACTCTTACAGCCCTTGAACTTCTCAAATCGGGCTTCGATCCCGCGTACGGCATTGACATGCATTTTCTTTCAAAAGCCGGACAAAAGAAAATATTGGAACTTGAAAGTATTGAGCAACAGGTGGAACTGCTGAGCGGCTTTTCCGACTCAGAACAGGAGACATTCCTGGTCCATACCATGAAGGAACTGGAGACTATGAGCACGGAAACGGACATGCTCCTGCGCGCCTGGAAAACCGGCGATGCGCGCGGACTTGAGTCGTTGCTTGCAAAAAGCGCCGGCTCAGATCAGGGGATGACGGCTGTCTACGAAAAAATTCTCTACTCAAGAAACCGGAGCATGGCGTCCAGGGTCGAGGATTTACTTCGCTCTAAAGACACCTGTTTCGTTATAGTCGGTGCGGCCCATCTCGTCGGGAATAAGGGGATAGTGGAATTGCTCAGGACAAAAGGATTCCCGGTCGAACAGATGTAAGAACCTTTCCTCTGACGGGCGGAAATAATGGCAGCGTTCCGGTTGACGCATTCATTGCACGCTGCATCATATTGGAATACACTTATTGTTGTGAGGGCGGTTTGTCCTGACTTAAGGCAATTCAGACAGCCGGTGGATATTATATGACCTTGATCGATATGACAGTCTGCGTGCGTGGCATTGGGGAGCGGTTCCTTTCTCTTCTGAAGGAACTCGGGCATATGTTTATCTTCCTGGTCAATGCGGTCTATACCATCTTCAGACCCCCGTTTAAATTCAGAATGCTTTTGAGACAGATACGGTTCCTGGGCAGCAAATCGATCGTAGTCATTCTCCTTACGGGCTCCTTCACCGGAATGGTATTGGCGCTTCAGATCTATTACACCCTGAGAAAATTCGGCTCTGAGGCGATGCTTGGCCCTGCTGTTGCTCTTTCGATCATCAGGGAACTGGGCCCCGTGCTTTCAGCGCTTATGGTCACCGGCAGGGCCGGATCAGCCCTCACTGCAGAAATCGGCATCATGAGGATCACTGAACAGATAGACGCCCTCACCTCCATGGCCCTAAATCCCGTGCGCTACCTTGTCACACCGAACGTTGTCGCTGCCCTAATAGCCTTTCCGCTTCTGACCTCGATTTTCGACCTGATCGGCATTTATGGGGGATACTTCGTGGGGGTGAAGCTCCTTGGGCTAAGTTCCGGGACCTATTTTTCACAGATGGAGCTCTTTGTCAGCATGGAAGATATCAGGGTCGGATTATACAAGTCGCTCAGTTTCGGCGTAATCGTTTCATGGGTCTGCTGCTACAAAGGCTATTATACCGGCTACGGGGCCGAGGGCGTCAGCAAGGCAACAACATCTGCTGTGGTCATGTCGTCCGTGCTCATTCTGATATGGGACTATTTCCTCGGCTCGGTGTTGATCTCAAGATAACGTCATGATAAAGATCATAAACCTAAGCAAGGGCTACGGCAGCCAGAAAGTCCTCAGCGGACTAAACTTAAAAATACTTAATAGAGAACTGGTCGCCGTCATAGGCAGAAGCGGCGGCGGCAAGAGCGTTCTGCTAAAGCATCTTATAGGAATAATAAAACCCGATCATGGAAAAGTATTGATAGAAGGCGTCGATATCACATCAGTAAGCGGAAGAGACCTTGACAGGGTGCGGGAAAAATTCGGAGTCGTTTTCCAGGAAGGGGCGCTTTTCGATTCTTATACAGTTTACGAAAACATAGCCTTTCCCCTTAAGGAAAAAACCCGTCTTGGAAGAGATGAAATCGACGAGCGCGTCACCAGTGCGCTTGAAGACGTGGGCCTCAAAGAGATGGGGAACAAATATCCGGCCGAAATCAGCGGAGGAATGAAAAGGCGTGTTGCCCTCGCCCGTGCCCTGATTACGGAACCCTCCATAGTCCTCTTTGATGAGCCGACCACCGGACTTGACCCAATCATATCGAGCTCAATACACAAACTGATCCAAAAGACCCACAAGAAATATAAATTTGCCGGAGTAATAATAAGTCATGAAATCCCCGAGATTTTCGATGTTGCAGACAAAGTGGCCATGCTATACAATGGTACTATAATCGAATTCGGGACACCCAAGGAGTTCCGGAACTCTGCAAACCCTTACGTGCAGCAGTTTATATCCGGGTCACTTGAAGGACCCATAGAAGTATTGTGACTATGAGAACCGATAACCGCATGAAGAAGATTGATCTTGAAACAGCAGTCGGCTTTTTTTTGCTGATAGGCATATTCTCGCTCGCTTATATATCCGTAAAGCTCGGCAGACTTGAGATGCTCGGGAGCAAAGGGTATGAAGTATACGCCGAATTCGAGCAGGTGGGGGGAATAAAGACCGGCGCGAGTGTCGAAATCGCCGGGATCGCAATCGGAAAGGTTACGCGCATGCGACTCAAAGATTATCAGGCGCTCCTTTCCATGGAAATCGACAGAAATGTTAAATTGCAGGAGGACGCCATAGCGTCCGTAAGAACGAAGGGGCTGATCGGTGAAAAATACATCCTGATCACTCCGGGAGGCTCTGAAAAGAACATCCCGGACGGCGGAAAGATAAGGGAAACGGAGTCCGCTATAGATACGGAATCGCTCATGTCCAAATATATATTCGGCAAGATTTAGGAGGGACCGCTCAATGAAAAATCCGCTATTAAAGATATCCATCATCGTCGTGATCTGCCTCTCCATTTTTTTATTCATCCCTTCAACGGCGTTTTGCGGGGAAGCCACCGATCAGATAAAGCAGACTGTCGATGCGGTGATTGACATTCTAAACAACAAGGAACTGAAGAAACCGGATAAACGGGAACTCAGAGAAAAAAAGATACGCCAGGTCATAGAGAAGAGTTTCGACTTCGAAGAGATGGCGAAACGCTCCCTTGCCCTCAACTGGAGCAAAAGGACTCCGGAGGAAAAGAAAGAATTCGTCTCCCTTTTTTCCGACCTCCTCGAAAATACATACATAAGGAAGATAGAGCGGTATGAACAGGAAAAGGTGATATATACTGATGAGAAAATTGAGGGTCAGTATGCCACAGTAAAGACTAAGATAGTAAAGACCCAGGAAGTTGAGATTCCCGTGGAATACAAGATCTTTAAGAAGGGTACCAAGTGGGAAGTTTATGACATCGTTGTCGAGGGAGTAAGCCTGGTCAACAATTACCGGAGCCAGTTTACGCAGATTATACGCTCATCGTCTTATGAAGAACTCGTCAAGAGGCTTCGAAAGAAAGCCCTTAAAGAACCACAATAAAAAAGACAGGCTAAAGTTCTCCTTTTAACCTACCGGCGTTCTTTTTTAATAAATGCCGGCCCCTCGTATGTTTGCTCTTTTACCTTGCTCTTCCTGTATTGATAGTAGGCGTCCTTCATTGCTATATAGGGGTCGATAGCCGATTCCTTAAAATCCTCATATTCTCCAATCCTGAGGGATTCATAGTTAAGCCTCTCGTACGCCTGGATTCCCGCAGAATCAATAAACGGAGTGATGTAGTTTTCCGGTGTAAGAAAATAGTCGCCGGCAAGGCCAATGCTGTCTCTGAAAGAAGAAGGGCCGAGCACAGGCCATATGATAAAGAACCCGTCCGGGATACCGTATTTTCCTAAGGTCTGTCCAAAGTCCCGGTCCATCGTACCTATCTCAGGGTTGTCTTTTACTACCTCGAACATTCCTCCTAATCCCCCAACCGTGTTGGCCACAAAACGGCCCAGTTCACCGGCCGCGGCATGGAATTTCAGCTGCAGGATCGCGTTGACAAACCTGATAGGGGTGGCAACATTATGGACCACATTTCGCACCCTGATACGTCCCCATTCAGGTATGAACGTATTATAAACCTTTGCCGTTGGTTTCAATACCCAGAAATAGAGCTTATCGTTGACGGTAAACATAATCCGGTTCCAGGGTTCAAGGGGATCAACAATCCCCTCCTCTTCCTGCATCATCTCGTCGGCAGGCCCGCCGACGGTCTCTTCCGAAACTGTTGCGTCGGGCTTCTCCTCAGGCTGGTTTTCCGCTGCGTGGGACAACAGGGGAAACAGCAAAAGAAAGACTAATGCAAGCCACTCGAATCGACAATTATTTTTTTTCATTTGTCCCCCTGTAAAGAAAAATTTTTCTCAATTTTATGCATGCAGCTCTCTCAATATTTGAGCACCTCTTCAATGGCTTTACTTATCCTGTTTACTGTAGGCATATAATAGTCCTCCAGTTTAGGAAGAGGCAGCACAACGTCATACCCGGTCACCCTTTTAATCGGCCCCTTCAGATAGAGCATCGCGTCTTCTGCGATTGAGGCCGAAATCTCGGCGCCGAAGCCTCCTGTCTTAGGCGCCTCCTGTACGACCACGACCCTGCCGGTCTTCCTGACCGACTTATATACCGTCTCCTCATCGAAGGGCAGAAGGGTCATCAGGTCTATAACCTCAGCGTCCACAGTGCTCACCGCCTGAAGGGCCCTGTGAAGCATGCTCCCCCAGGAAATTACCGTAACCTGCCTGCCCTCCTGGACTATCCTTGCCTGTCCAAGCGGAACAGTATATTCGCCCTCCGGAACATCCTCCTTTATCATCCTGTAGAGCCTGGCCGACTCAAGAAACACCACAGGATCGGGGTCCCTGATTGCAGAGATTAGAAGTCCTTTGGCGGTATAAGGCGTAGCCGGAACGACCACTTTTATTCCGGGCATATGACAAAAATGGGCCTCCGAACTTTCCGAATGGTGTTCGGGTGATTTGATGCCGACCCCATAAGGCGTTCTGACGACAAGCGGGACAGTGTATCTGCTGCGGCAACGAGAGCGTATCCTTGCAGCGTGATTAAATATCTGGTCAACGGCGGGATAGATAAATCCCATGAACTGGATCTCGGCCACAGGCTTCAATCCATACGCAGCCATGCCTATGGCCGCGCCGACAATACCGGATTCAGCAAGGGGCGTATCCATCACACGCTCCGGACCATAAAGGTCAAGGAGTCCTTCGGTCACCCTGAAGACGCCTCCGTCCCTGCCCACGTCTTCCCCAAGGACCACCACATTGCTATCCCTCTGCATCTCTTCTTTAAGCGCGAGATTGATCGCCTGCACCATGTTCATCTTCGGCATGTTAAAACTCCCCCATCTCTTTAAGCTGCCTGAGCGTCGGCTTTTCATAGGTATACATAAACATATCTTTTGGGGAAGGCCGCTCCACCGCTTCTGCAATCCTGACCCATTCGTCGACTCTTGCCTTAGACTTTTCCTCAAGCTCCTTCTGATAGGCCTCGGTCCAGATTCCTTTTTTCTCCAGAAAGAGTTTCACCCTGACAATAGGGTCCTTCGGTTTCCATGCCTCTATTACTTCCTTTGTCCTGTATCTTGATGCGTCATCGGCAGTTGTATGATCCGCCATCCTGTACGTAACACATTCAATCAATGTAGGACCCTCGCCCCTTTTGGCCTTCTCCACAGCGTCCTTTGTCGCCTTGTAAACGGCAAATACGTCGTTGCCGTCAACCTGAATTCCCTCAAACCCGTAAGCTATGGCCTTCTGTGCCAGGGTCCTTGCTGCCGTTTGTTTTTCCCTCGGCACTGATATCGCCCAATGGTTATTCTGACAGATGAAGACCACGGGCGCCTTGAATGCTCCCGCGAAATTCATTCCTTCGTGGAAATCACCCTCGGAAGTGCCCCCGTCACCGAAATATACCCCCGCAGCTTTCTTATCACCCTTATATTTCATCGCCATGGCCGCGCCTGTTGCGTGAAGTATATGTGTTCCCACAGGGATAGAGATTGGGAATATGTTAAGCTCGTCCGGAATCTTAAGACCACGCTCATCGCCTGCCCAGTACTGAAAGATCATATTCATCGGATAGCCGACGGTCATGAATACGGCCATCTCCCTGAACGAGGGGAAAAGCCAATCTGCCTTGTCAAACGCATAGGCGCTGCCTACCTGCGCTGCCTCCTGCCCCAGCACCGGCGCATAAGTGCCCAACCTGCCTTCACGCTGAAGATTCAGTGCACGTCCGTCGAAGGTCCTCGTAATAATCAGCAGCTCATATAACTCTTTGATCTGTTCGTCCGGCAGCGGAGGCATAAGCGCAGCATCTGCGTCTCCGGCCTCGTTTAGAATTTCAAGACGCTTGATACTGAATGATTCGATTGTCTGTTCGGGCATATATTAGCCACCTCTCCCAATAAATAATGAGCTTGTAACCTCGTAGAAATCTTATCACACTTTTTTAGGGTATACCATCACACAAAAAAATAGGACCTATCTTGAAATCGGTTCTTACTCAAAAAGCTGTCATTCTCGCAACCCCGTACTTGATACGGGGCGCCGGGAATCCTTCACATCCCCCCTCCCCTCCTTGCAAAGGAGGGGAGGTTTGGACAAGCCGGAATGACAAACCAACTACTTACGATTAGATTTTAATTTTGAGAGAGGTTCTAACAAAATACGCTTCGGTACGTCTACAGAGATATCTTGTCTGCAGCGTTATGCGCCTGTATTCCGTGAATTAGCGACGCTCCGCCTCTCACTGCAGAAGCAACATGCACTGCCTCTGTTATATGTTCGAGGCTCATGCCTTCCTCAAGGCAGCTCTTCGTATAGGCGTCAATGCAATAAGGACACTGTATGGCATGGGCTACGGCAAGTCCTATCAGCACTTTTTCTCTCTTACTCAGTACTCCCGGCTCCAGGGCAGAGGCGTACCAGGACATGAACTTCCTGAAAAGGTCAGGATTATATTTGCCCACCTCGCCGAATCTATCGAGATCTTCATCTTTGCAATACTCGGTCATGACGCGTCCTCCCTGAGATAATATTGTTTCGAATAAATCAAGATAAAAACATAGAATGCAACGTCTCTGGACCCCGGCTTTCCCCGGGGTGACCATAAGAATGTACCTTGCCGCCCATTCCCGCTCCACCATGAGCCCACCGACTCTTGCCTTCTTCCGTCATTCCAGACTTGATCCGGAATCCAGCGGTCTCTCCCCTTCCGGATGTGTCGCACAACTGCGCCGCAGGCAGACCGCCTGCTATGATATTGCGCCCATTCACGTGGAACCCCGGCCGGCAGTGCAGCCGTAACAATGTTCCCCGGTATTGATAGCCCTGTCGACAAGCTCCTGATGGTCAAAGTCGCTAATGCTGCGGGAAGAATGGACGCCAAGCCCGAGCATTTGATTGAAATCACAGTCATAAAGTGTGCCGTCCCATCCGACATTTATCAAATGTCTGCACATCAGACCTTCGAGGGTCTCCGGGTTGAATGCACATATCAATTTTTCCATATATTTTTCGAAATTTCCGCTTCTGACGAGGTAGTCCCTGAATCTCCCAATCGGCATGTTTAGGAATGTAAAAAGGCTGTCAAAGGTTATGCCGAATCTCTCCTGTAACTCCCTTCTATAGTCAGCTTCAAGCATCTTCTGCGAAGGAGACATAAAAGCCCCTGAAGGATTGTAGACAAGGCGAAGTTTTTTCTCTGATCCTTGCGCTCCGTATCCAAGGCTGTTTAACTTTCTGAGGGCCTCCACGCATTTTTGAAATGATCCTTTTCCCCTCACCCTGTCCACATTACTTTCCAGATAGAAAGGCAGGGAGGCAATGATCTCAACATCATTGTCCCTGTAAAATTCGGGCAGATATTCCATGCCATCCTCAAAAAAAATGGTCAGGTTAGTCCGGACCATGACATGCTTGCCGATACGCTTTGCCTCCCTTACAAGATGGAAGAAATGGGGGTTCATCTCAGGCGCGCCGCCGGTAATGTCCAGGATGTTGATATCAGTGCTCCTCAATACTGTCAGGACAGCCTCGATGTTCTCCCCGTCCATGGCTTCCTGTCTGCCGGTGCCGGCGCTTACATGACAATGCTTGCAGGCCATGTTACATATATATCCGACATTAACCTGGAGTATCTTGATGTCTATAGAAACAAGAGGGCCATTATTAATGTCCGATATCTTTTCTTTGAATTTCCTATTGATCATTCTCAGTCATCAAATATGTGCGGCGATGCATTCGAACGGCTTCAGCGGCGCGTATTGCCCGTTGCTGGCGCGCCGGTGCCCCGGAACGAAGTGAGAATGAGACAGAACGCCGTCTCCGCACAAATGGGACTTTCTTGTTGGCCTGCGCTTGTCATTTATCAATGTTACCTTTTTTATCAAAGCAATTCTTCAAAGCGGCAAGCATCTCTTGAGATACTCTCTGGATTATATCCATTCTCTCTATTGCCTTCAGCACCAGTCCTCGCAGTTCATCCTCAGTAACTGAGGCATCCAACAGCTCCAGCGTTCCTTTTACGGCTAATATATTTTCGTCGAGCTGATCGGATATTTCACTAAATTTGTCATTTTTTTCGGCCATATTTTTCTCTCC
>JBAIXS010000296.1:0-5514 GCA_037916395.1 Candidatus Sulfobium mesophilum | reverse complement strand
GGGGCAAGAAGAAGAGCAAAGAGGAGAGGGTCCATCCCGAATTTCAATGACACCTCTTCAAGACTCCGGACAAAGATATGGGCCCCCGCAACCATGACCGCAAGGGCTATAACTACCTGCAGAAGTATCAGACCGAAAGGCGGCGGTTCGCTGCTTGCAGCCCTCCTCAGCCATTTTACAGGTCTCCAGAAATACATCTCGTCCGCATGCTCAAGACCTCCGCTTTCACCCCTGAAGGTCATCCATGCGTAAAAAACATAACAGGCAATCAGGACTATAGACAATGGAACAGCCAGGGCTCTGCCGCCAAAAGCCGGCAGCAGCACGGCAAGCGAATACATTACCAAAAAGAAAGATACGTCCCGTTTTACAGAATGCAGCTCGACACGCAGCTCGAATTTCCTTCTCCTGCCCATGGCCGCAACTGAAGCAGTAAGTCCCACCAGAAAAAAGGCGAGCGTTGAAAGCATAAAAGGCGCCCCCAGTATCGCGCCCACCCCGATCTCCTTTGCCGAACGCCCTCCATACATAAAGATTGCGACGATGGGGAGAATAGTCTCGGGAAGAGCAGTGCCGACGGCTGCTAAAAGGCTGCCCACAACCGCCTGGGAAAAAGAAAACCTCCTGCCCACGGCCTCTATTCCGTTGGTGAAAAATTCGGCTGCCACGAGGATAACAAAGAGACCAAACAGAAGCAGCGACAAACGTATGATCATCAGTGGACAACGAGGACTGGACAAGGAGATGATTTCAGTACGGCCTCGGTAGTGCCTCCTATGAGGACGCTCTCGACATACGAAAGACCCCTTGCGCCGATAACGATAAGGTCGTGCCTTCCTTCATCAGCTATGGAAGATATTGCTTCGCCGGGATGTCCCTCAAAAATCTCCCGTTCTTCCCCGGTCCCCTGCCCGCTGCAGAAGGAGGCAAGTTTTGACTCGGCCTCCGAGCGCAGTCCGGCATCAAACGCAGCCCTCTCCTCTTCAGGGAGTCGTCTCCAGAAGAACCCTTCTTTCTTGACATAATGTGTAGGCATTACATGGACAAGCCGCAGACGGGCCGAAAAAAGAGACGCGTATTGTCGCGCCACGGCAACTGCCTTTTTAGAATTCTCTGAAAAATCAACGGGGCAGAGTATATTTTTGACGCTGACGGAACCGATAGAGGCGCCTGATGCGACCTTCCCCTTTACTACAAGAACAGGAACCTTTAAGGACTTAATAAGCCTTTCAGAACTGCTGGGCCTGAGCAGGTGAGACTTAAAACCTATCACCAGCAGCGACGGGGCCGTCTCCATCACAACCTTCAGAAATGATTCATGGAGACGCCCAAGAATTATTTCGTGTTCAGCGTCCACCTTAGTTTCCCGGAGGCGGACGCCCCATCCGGCCACTTCTGCTTCCTCTCTTTTTTTCTCCTCTTCGATATATTCCAGAAGGTATGAGGGAGGAGTCAGCAGATAATCAATTACATAGAGAAGCCTCACTCTGGCATGCGCCGCGGACGCAAACAAAGCAGCATAAGAGACGACCTGCATCGTCTCCGGGCCAAGGTCTATACCTGCAACAAGCATGGTCTGTCCGTTCATTTCGCGCTATCGGCACTCCTCATGGCAGGACGCCGCTTCTGACCAAACCATCGTGAACCATAACTTCGGGGTTCTGGATCAGCGAAGATTGTCATTAATGCGCCTTGAATCTTCTTCTCCTGTAACATACTTATCGACGTGAACTAAAAAGTGTGAGGAAATATTCACAGCGACTACAATAAAAGGGACAGGCTTACGCCTGTCCCTTTCCGATAAGAATAAAATATTCCTTATTTCTTAACCGCGTCTTTCAAAGCCTTACCAGCGGTGAACTTCGGAGTCTTGGCGGCAGGAATGTTTATAACCTGGCCGGTCCTCGGATTACGACCTTTTCTGGCCTTCCTCTTGGTAACGCCGAATGTACCGAAACCAACTATGGTAACCTTCTGTCCTTTCTTCAGCGCCGCCTTGATTGAATCCAGTGTAGCAACAAAGGCCCTTTCAGCATCCGCCTTGCTGAGACCAGCACCAGATGCTATTTTTTCGATAAGCTCCGTCTTCGTCATGATCTTCCCCCCTTTCATTGTATATATTAATGGAAAAAGTTCTGTGATAACACTATCAAGAACTTATTATTTTGTCAAGCCAAAAAACAAGATAAAAAGGCCATTCAGAAACCTAAAAAAGCAATCCCGATCCAGTCTGAAACTCCAGATATAAGCTCATCCGATTATTTCTTTAGATCTTAAAGATAAGCTATAATGCGTCCGGACAGGAATGTGCGCTATAATGTGGATAGTCCGTAGCCTTATAGGGATTCTGTTGTAATTGAGGCAAATCTCTAAGAGCAGATGTCTCAGGAGTCTCATGTACGAAACCGAAATTAAAATTCTCGATATTGACAGAAAAGATCTTGAAAAAAAACTGCTGGCACTCGGTGCAAGAAAGATCTTCGACGATGAAATACATGCCATCTATTACGACTCGCCCGACCATTCGGTCCGTCAAAGCGGCGGCACCTTCAGATTAAGACGTGAGGGCTCCCTGGCGGTGCTTACCTATAAGACGCGCATCGCCGACAGCGCTGCAAAGATAAGGAAAGAGACCGAGGTAAGTGTTTCAGACTTCGATGAAATGAGGTCTATACTGAAATACATCGGTTTTTCTCCCTGGCTGGAGATGAAAAAACACAGGACCACCTACGTCCTCGAAAATGTCCATTTCGAACTTGACAGGTACACTGAGGAATTTGGCTTCATACCGGAATTCCTTGAAATAGAGGGTCCGGACATAGAAACTGTCTATTCAAGCGCCTCTGCGCTGGGATTTTCAGCGGAAGAGTGCAAACCATGGGACGCAGTGCAGGTAGCTGAATATTATTCAGCCGGCAAGATAAAATCTTAGCGACCGCCCGCGACCATAAATGAAGGGCTCCATAAATCCCTTTGCATGCCTCACCTGCGGCTTTCTATTAAACACCCCGTTGCATTATAATGTTTTTACCTTTTGATGCCGTGGGGCTCATGAATCCTCTTTCTGTCAGGAGATAGTCCATTGGAAGATTACAGACATATATTCCGGCTCGTCATGCCGTATTGGCGCAGGGTTGCCATGGCAGTCATTGCGGGCATCATAGTCTCGGGAATGAATGCAGCCATCGCATGGCTTGCGAAGCCCGCAATGGACGACGTCCTCATAAAAAAAGATGCAACCCTGCTTTTTCTGCTCCCCATGGCCATCTTTTTCATCTTCCTGGGTAAGGGCATTTTTACGTACATCCAGGAATATCTAATGCGCTCAGCCAGCCAGAAGATGGTAATGCAGCTTAGAAACAGGCTTTACAGTCACATTGTGGAGCTTCCGCTGGGCTATTTCGGAAAAAATTCCAGCGGTGAACTCATCTCCAAAGTTATTAACGACACATCGATGCTGCAGGAACTGGTTTCATTGACCATAAAGGATTTGTTCCGCGAGAGCGCAACCGCAATCGCGCTGCTGTTCGTTGCCCTGTGGCGCAGGTGGGACCTCACCCTTATCTCTATCATTGTATTGCCGACAGCCCTTTACGGAGTAGGTAAACTGGGCAAAAGAATGAGGCAGATAAGCAGGAGGGCGCAGGAAAAGATTTCCCTTATCACAGAATTTCTTACCGAGAGTTTCTCTGGCGTAAAGATCATAAAAGCCTTCTGCCGGCAGCCGGATGAGGCACGCCGTTTTGAAGAGACCACCAGGGAATACTATAGGGAAAACATGCGTGCCATTAGGGTAGCAGAGTCTTCCACTCTTCTGATGGAGGCTGTCGGGGGACTAGGGATAGCATTCGTGATGTGGTACGGCGCCAGACTGATATTCAGCAATGCCATGACAGTAGGTGATTTCACTTCTTTCCTTACTGCCATATTCCTTGTCTATACACCGGCCAAGAGACTGGCCAGGATAAATATCGGCATTCAGCAGGCGCGGCCTCCGCTTGAGCGGATACAAAAACTCCTGTCTGAGCCGGCGGAGACAGACGGCACCGAGGTGCTTAAACCCATCAGTAAATATATAGAATTCAAAGGTGTGTCATTCACCTATCCTGCGGCAAGACATAAGGCGCTGGATAACCTGAATCTGACTGTAAACAGAGGAGAGATTGTAGCTGTCGTCGGCAAAAGCGGAGGCGGGAAAACAACACTGGCGAATCTCCTCCCAAGGTTCTATGTCCCTACGGAAGGCGTCGTTTCCATTGACGGCACCGACATATCGAGGGTCTCAGCTGCCTCACTCAGGGGCCAGTTCGGGATAGTGACTCAGGACGTCATCCTGTTTAACAACACCGTAGCGTCAAACATTTCCTATGGAAAGCCCAACGCCCTGAAAGAAGAAGTTATCGTTGCGGCGAAAGCGGCCTATGCGCATGATTTCATCATGGAACTCCCTCATGGCTATGACACAGTCGTCGGCGAGCGGGGTACGAGGTTGTCCGGAGGGCAAAGGCAAAGGCTTTCGATAGCAAGGGCCGTCTTGAAAAATCCGCCCATACTCATACTCGACGAAGCCACCTCTTCACTTGATACTGCATCCGAGATGATGGTGCAGAGGGCGCTTGAAAATCTAATGATAAACAGGACGACATTTGTGATCGCCCACAGGCTTTCCACCATCAAAAGGGCAGACAGGATTATCGTCCTTGATAAAGGCAGGATACTTGAGTCGGGGACCCACCGGGAGCTTTATGAAAGAGGCGGTCTTTACAGGAAACTCTACGAAGTCCAGTTTAGTCCTCAGGATGTTGTGGAAAACTCTTGAAAGGCAAAATTGAAGGTATCTCTCATAATAACAACATATAACAACCCTTCAGGATTGAAAAAGGCGGTGGAGAGCGCCTTTAACCAGACCCGACTGCCCGACGAAGTTCTCATCGCAGACGATGGCTCAGATGAAAAAACAGCCGATGCGGTAAGGGAACTATTGGGACATGCTCCTTTCCCGATCATTCACGTGCGTCAGGAGGACAAGGGGTTCAGGGCTGCAAAGATACGAAACAAGGCTATTACGAGGTCCTCGGGTGACTACATAATACTTCTGGACGGTGACTGTGTTATGGGCAGGCACTTCATTTCTGATCATGAACTTCTGTCTGAAGAGAGATGTTTTATTCAGGGCAAAAGGATCCTGGTAAACAAAGATGCAGTATCATCATTCGACTATACTGTTGCGGCCTCTAAACTCAGACTTCTCTGCATGGCGATATCCGGCGGGATCAGCAATGCTCATCACCTCCTGCGTATTCCTTACTCATCGGGCCGTAAAAACAGGAAATTGAAGGGCATAAAATCGTGCAATATGAGTTTTTTCAAAAAAGACTTTGTCGCCATTAACGGATTTAATGAAGATTTTGAAGGATGGGGCAATGAAGATTCTGAACTCGCCTGCAGATTTTTTAAATACGGCCTCTTCAAAAAGGTACATTCATTTATGGCGGTCTGCTTCCATCTATGGCA